>DRKF01000521.1 GCA_011051915.1 Acidimicrobiales bacterium
CGAGGAGCTGCTGGCCGACCCGGCCGGGTTCGACTTCACCGATGTCTCCGGTGACAAGGTCTATGTGGTGCTGGGAAGTGTCGTGGCCGCGGTGGTGGCCGACAACACCGCCGACCGGTGGAGGGCGGCATGGACCGTCGTCGGCAACGCGGCCCGCGACTACTCCGTGGGCAAGGCGGCTCTCGCGGCGCGGGTGCTGGCGATGAACCGGCCCGTGGACGACCGGGATCCCAGACCCCCGCCCGAGGTGGAGCTCTTCATTCCCATGCTGCGGGCCAGCGGCCTCATCTGAGAGGACTCCGGGGTGATGCAGCCATGACCACCCACGACCATCGTGAACTCGAGGATGCGGTCGACGCCGCCACGATATTCATCACCGCCCACCCGGGAAGGGGACGTCCCTACTACGGTCGCCCCCTGGCGGCACTGTCCCGTCCCATCTGGACCGACTCGGTTCCCACCATGGGGGTCGACGGCCGGTGGCGGCTCTACATGAATCCCCAGCTCGTGGCCGATCTGTCCCTCGACGAGCTGGCCGGCGGGCTGGTTCACGAGATCAACCACCTGCTGCGGGATCACGCCGGCCGGGGTGAAGCCCTGGGGGTGACGGAGGATCAGTACTGGGTCTGGAACCTGGCTGCCGATCTGGAGATCAACCAGGACCTGCTGGAGGACGGATTCGAGCTGCCCGACTGGTCCGCACTTCCCAGCCGTATGGGTTTCGTCGACGGCCTGACCGCCGAGGAGTACTTCCGGCATCTCCTCGACAGTGATAGCGGCGCCCGCGGCAGCGACTGCGACACGGGCCCCGGAACCGGCCCCGAGGGTTCGCCGTGCGGATCGTGTTGCGGGCCGGACCCCAGCATGGCTACGGCCGCGGACCGGGACACCGGAACGATCCCCAACGGGATCTCGGCCTCCCACGCCGAGGTTCTGCGCCGGTCGACAGCCTCTGATATCGAGGAGTACCTGCGGGGGACCGGCCCGGGGTCGGTTCCCGGTGGCCTGAACCGCTGGGCGACAGACCGGCTACGTCCGGTCGTCGACTGGCGGCGGGCCCTGTCGGCGGCTCTGAGGTCCAGCGCGGCCACCGTGGCCGGGAGAGCCGACTTCACCTACGCCCGGCCGAGTCGTCGCAGCACCGACGATGTGATCCTGGCGGGGATGGCGAGCCCCGCGCTGGATGTGGCCGTGGTGATCGATACCTCGGCGTCGATGAGGGAGGCCGAGCTGGACCGGGTTCGCGCCGAGATCGACGGGATCCTGCGACAGGTCGGTGATGCCGGCCAGACCATCCGAACCCTCAGCGTCGATGTGATGGTCCACACGATCCAGCGGGTCACCAGTTCGGGCTCCATCGAGCTGATCGGGGCCGGGGGGACCGACATGAGGGTGGGTATCGCCGAGGCGGCGAATCTCAACCCCCGGCCGAACATCATCGTGGTCCTCACCGACGGAATGACGCCCTGGCCCCAGGTCCCCCTCCCGATTCCGGTCGTGGCCTGTCTGGTGGGCCCGGCGGTCGACCGGTTGACCCGGTCGTTCCAGGTGGGCTCGGTTGAGATCGGCCCGCCGCCCGATTGGATTCGGACCGTGGTGGTGGACCGGCCGTAGCCGGACCGCCTCAGATGCGGATCACGTCCTCGGCCGGGAGTTTTCGCAGCTCGCGTCGGAGCAGCTTGCGGGCCGCGTTCCGGGGGAGTTCGCCCACGAACAGGTAACCCCGGGGACGCTTGTAGTCGGCCAGGGGGCTCTGCCGGCACACGGAGTCGAGCTCGGCGGCCGTGACGCCCTCGTCGGCCACTACGCAGGCCACGACCATCTCCCCCCAGTAGTCGTCGGGGATTCCGACGACGCCGAGATCCCGGATCCCGGGGTGGGGTGAGAGAACGGCCTCCACCTCGTCGGGATGGATGTTCTCTCCCCCCGAACGGATGATGTCGTCGACCCGTCCGGAGAGCTCGAGGTCTCCGTCCTCCCTCACGGTGCAGATGTCGCCGGTCCGGTACCAGCCGTCCCGAACCTTGTCGGCGGTGGCCTCGGGCATGTCGAGGTAGCCGCTGAAGATGGTGTCCGCCGCGGTGGAGATGAGGAGTTCGCCCTTGGCCCCGACCGGCACCCGGTCCTCGGGTCCGGAGCCGGGATTCACGACCCTCACGTTGGAGAACAGCCCCGGCCTCAGACGGGTCGGCTCGTCCCGGGGGTCGGGGTTGTACAGCGAGCACATGGTCTCGGTGGTGCCGTAGATGTGGGCGACGGTCGCATCGGGGCAGTCGCGTTGGAGCGCGGCCAGCAGGTCGGGCTGGATCGCGGCACCGCCCCACAGCAACAGCTCGATGCTCGACAGCTGCTCGGGGCGGTAGCCGTCCACGGCGAGGAGGGCCCGGTAGAACGTGGGGACCGTGAACAGCACGCTGATCCGCTCCCGCTCGATCAGCTCCAGTGCCGCTGTGGGCCGGAACGCCGAACTGGTGAAGTAGGTGCCGTTGTAGGCCAGGGACATCAGGAAGTTCCCGTGGAAGCCGATCACATGGCTCAGCGGCGCCAGCCCCAGGGTGCGGATGTGCCGGCCCATGGGCAGCCCGACCAGAGCCGAGATCCACAGGACGCGGGGCAAAGTGGTCCGATGGTCCAGGGCGACACCCTTGGGAAGCCCGGTCGTGCCCGAGGTGTAGAAGATGTAGGCCAGCTCGTCGGCCGCTGCCGGCGGCACCGGGCCCAGGGACGCGGGGTCAGCGGTGCAGTCGTCGAAGGACTCGGCGCCGGCCGCCGCCCCGGTGCTGAGAACCACCGCCCGGGGTCCCAGCGACTCGGTCACCGCGGCGACCAACTCGGGGTTGTCGGTCAGCAGGGCGCCCGAGATCTGTGCCCGGGTCATGAGCCGGACTATGTCCGAGGGTGGTAAGCGGACGTTCATCAGGGCCGCGACGGCTCCCAGGCGGGCCAGAGCCAGGATCGTCAGACAATGTTCGAGGCGGTTGGGCATCACCGTGGCGAAGCGTGACCCGCGGGTCACACCTCGCTCGGCGAGGCCAGCGGCGATCATGTTCACCTCGGCCATCATCTCGCCGTAGCTGAGGACCCGGCCGGTCAGATCGTCGACGAGTGCGGAATGGTCCGGTGTACGGTCGGCGGCCGCGGCCACCAGTTCGTAGGCGGTGTGCACCCGGCTGTCTCCTCTCGGGTGGGGGCGGTGGTCAGCGGCGGGTGGGTGGTGGCAACCCCTTGTAGAGGTTCTTGACCCCACCCGCCCGGTAGGAGTCCACGGCGGCGTCCTTGAAGCGGGCCGCCCTCTCGTACTCCTCGATGGGGTACTCGTCGTGCTCGGCCACCACCCGGATCTCGGTCACATCCCGGATGTCGAGCCCCAGACGTTCGGCGATCTCGGCGTCGGTGAGGGGCCGTGTCCGTTCCCCGACGGGGAGGAACTCGTTCACGTTCTCCTGGTAGGAGTTCGACAGCCTCACGATCTCGTGGCGATGGAGTTCGTAGAGGTCGGGATCGACGACGTGGAATCCGGTCAGTTCGCCCCGTTCGTTTCCGCTCATCGCAGATTCCGTTTCTCGGCCCCGACGGGACAGACCCTCATGCACTCGAGGCACTGCCCCTGGGCGACCCCCGAGTAGGTGATGGACCACATGGTCTTGGTGAAGTAGCTGCCGTACAGCATCATCTTGCGCCGGCGGGCGTCGGGCTCGTTCAGCACGTTCTCGAGCACGGCCTGATAGCCGGGAATCCAGTAGTGGTACACGCGGTCACGGCACCGGGCCTCGTTGTAACGGCGTCCGATCACCACCCCCTGTTCGATCTCCCCACCGAGACAGCCCCCGTCGTCGATGGAGCAGATGGACAGGCACGGGGTGGTGCCCTCGCTTTCCCACATCTCGACGCAGGCCGGTGCGGGACAGGCCGGTTCGGCCAGCGGACCGTCGAACTCCAGAGGCAGCGAGGTGAGGACCACCGCCAGGTAGAGGAAGCCGTGATCGGCGTCGAGTACGGGACCCGCCAGGCTGTCCGACCCGGCGCCGGCGGCGACGGCGGCGGCCTTGAAGTCGAGAAACGGTTGGTCGCCCTTGTCCGTCGAGGTGGGAACGTTCAGGGCGTAGTAGCCGTACTTCTGCTCGATCTGGCGGGCGATCGCCGTGCCCAGACCGGCGATGCGGTCGGCGGTCCCCACGGTTTCCATCACCTCGGAGCGGGGGCTGTTCCACTCGCCGGCCCTCGGTGCCGCTCCGCCCAGGACGATCATGGACTTCACCTGGGGGAGCAGGTCGGCGGGGCGCCGCCCCGGTGGGGAGTCTCCCAGGAGGTCGGGGTCACCCACCCGGGCCACCGCCGCACCGCGTTTGGCCGCCGTGCCCAGAATCGCGGTCTTGGCCTCGGTCGGGTCGAGCTGGTCGGTCATCGCCGATGCCATGGCGACCTCACTTCAGTTTCCGTCGGTAGCGACCCACGGGGCAGACCCTCATGCATTCGAAGCACTGGGCGACACTCTCCTTGAATCGGCCGACCCCGGCCAGGTTCCGGCGGAACTCGTCGGAGTACAGGATCCTCTTGCGCTCCTCGATGTCGTCGGTGTCGACGAGGAGCTCCACCTGCTTGATGTGCCCCTTCAACCCGAAGTTCATCGAGCGGGTCGCGCACCGTTCGCGGTTGAAGAAGCTGGAGGTGATGCGGCCGTTCTCGATCGTGGCGTCGATGCAGCCACCCTCGTCGGCGGGGCACACGGCCATGCAGGGCGTCCTGCCCTCCATCTCGTACATCCTCACGCACGAGCGGGCCGGACACACGTTGTCCTCCAGCTGGTGGTCGGGACGCAGGGGCATCGTGGTGAGCGTCGCCGCGTAGTAGAGGAGTCCGTACTGGGGGTTCAGGATGATGTTCGCGGCGATGGCCCGGGTACCCAGACCGGCCAGCACGGCGGCGAGCATCATGCTCAGCGGCGGGTTCTCCCCCGAGGTGGGAAGGGGAGGGGCCTGCATCGCCTGGTAGCCGTGGCGGGTCTCGATGTGTTCGGCCATAACCAGGGTGGCCACGTTCTCCCGGAAGTCGTATCCGGTGATCTCCATGAGGCGCCGGTTCGGACTCTGCCAGGCAGCATTGGATGGTCCCGGTGTTCCGGCGACGACCACGCTGCGGGCTCCGGGCATGAAGTCGGTGGGACGGTGTCCGGCCGGGACGTACTCGTTGAACGCCGACGCGGACGCCACCCCGACCACGGTGGCTCCGTTGGCCAGGCCGACCTGTTTGATCTCATCGGTCAGTTGGTCGAGGTCGGGCGCGTCCTCATCGGCACCACCGTCATCGGTAGAACGCGCTGCCTGTGGCGGCATCTCCCCTGACCCCCTGCCCGAGGATCGTATGCACAGCGAGAGCGCAGTTCAACCGATGACGTTCGTGGTGATCCCATGGCTGCGGAGGATCAGCGGGGTCGCCAGGCCGGGGTGATGGCCACGATGTCGGGGTTGTACGTCGCGTCGCCCAGGCTGCCGGAGAAGGGCAGGGAGCTGAAATTGAAAACCCCGCCGTCCGACGCCACCTGGAGGTAACCGTCGGCGTAGGCGGTCATGCCCACGATGGGGGCATCGAGGTTCGTTGTGCCCAGTCCGGGGAGTGACCCCACGAAGGGGGCTCCGAAGGCGAAGACCCCACCGTCGGCGGCGACCAGCCAGTATCCGTATCCATCGGGGTCGGGCACCAGACCCACCACCGGCTTGTCGGGGGTTATGCCCAGGGCCGGCAGGCTCCCGGCGAAGCGGGCGTCGCCGAACGCGAAGACCCCGCCGTCGGAGCCGAGGTCCACGGGTGGGAGGTTGTCGCCCATCTCGTCGGGGCCGTCGCCGCGGTCCTGCTGGTGGCCGAGATCCAGCTGACCGAGGTCGTTGCGGCCCCAGCACTTCGGGGAGAGGTCGGCGAGCACGGCGCACAGCGATCCACCTCCGCAGTTTCTGGATCTGGACCAGGGGCCGCCTCGGACACAATCGGTCAATGATCCGGGGCGAAATCACCGGTGATAGCGCTATGGGGACACAGGCGATTCCAGTATCGGGTCGCCACCGGCACTGCTAGGGTCGCATCCGATGGGCGGAAACGGGTGGCCGGGGGAATGGAGATGATCGACCCTGGCATACATGTCCGGGCCGAAATCCCCACCAGGGAATCAGTCGTGGCCGAGTTGGAACGGCTCAAGAAGTCCTCGGCCAGGAGCTACCGGTCCCTGGCCCGGGAGGTCGGGCTCAGCTTCTCCACCGTCTGCGACTGGATCAAGTTGACCCATCTGCCGTTCCCCCGGCAGCGGGATCACTTCGTGGCGCTGGTTCGGGCAATGGGAGCCCAGGATCCCGAGCACATCTACTCAATGGTGCAAGGCCTACGGGAAGCCGTTCGCGATCGACCCCGCAACCCCTACCGGGGTCTCCGTCCGTTCACCGAGGGCGAATCCCGTCTCTTCTTCGGGCGGGAGGCGTTGACCGACAGGCTCGTCCACCAGACACTTGAAGGTCTGGAGCGGGGTCGGGCCCATCCGGTGATGGTCATAGGGGCTTCGGGTTCGGGAAAGTCGTCGATTCTGCGAGCCGGACTCATGGCGGAACTCATCGCCGACCACCCTGGCCTCGGCGTCGACTACATGACTCTCGCTGAACTCGGGGTCGACGAGACAGTGGCCCGGCTCTCCGGCTTTCGAGGTCCGGGAGTGGTGATCGTCGATCAGTTCGAGGAGTGGCTCAGTGGCGCCCGGGCCCCGGATGCAGCTCGACTGATGACGGCGTTCGCTGAACTCTCCAACGCTTCCGATGTCCAGGTGGTGGTCGGAATACGGTCGGACTATTTCGCCCGGGCGTCGACTCACGAGCTGTTGCTGGCGGGCCTCCAGGACACCCCGACGGTCATCGGGCCCATGACATCGGAGGAGGTCACCAGGGCCATCGTCAGACCGGCCACCCGGGTCTCACTGACCGTTGAACCGGAACTGGTGGCCCAACTCCTCGCCGAGTTCGGTGAGCCGTCCGGTTCAGGATCTGTCTCGCTGCCGCTCCTCTCCCACGTTCTCTACGTACTGGTCGAATCGAGTGACCGGAGGATGATCGGCATCGATCACTACCGGGAGCTCGGCGGTATGCGGACCGCTCTGGAGAACACGGCGGAGGAGGCGTTCACCGCCACTCACTGCGGGGAGGCGGCCTGCCGGCTCCTGTTCACCCAGTTGGTCGAGCTGGGGCCCGACGGGCAGGCCACCCGTCGGGTCTGTCGCATCGACGATCTCCACCGCCACGGTGCCGGTGCCGACCTGGAGACCCTCGTCGCCGAGTTCGCGTCCGGGCGTCTGCTGACGCTGGATCGTGACACCGTGACCATCAGTCACGAGGCCCTGCTCACCTCGTGGCCGCGCCTGGCGACATGGATCGAGCAGGAACGAGACCGACTGGAGGCGATGAACCGTCTCCAGGCCGCCTGCCTCACCTGGCGGCGCACCGGAGAGGACCCTGCCGGGCTGCTGAGGGGATCCCTGCTGGCCACCGCCGGGGAGTTGGAGTCTCTACCCCATATGGCGGTCCGACTCACCGCTGACGATCGGGAGTTCATCTCCGCCAGTCGCAGGGCGGAGCAGCGTCGGGCCGAGGCCGCCGCCGCGGCGAGGTCGCGTGACCTGGCCATGAGGTCGGATCTGTGGACCCGCATCGACCCCAACACCAGTGCTCGCCTGGCCATCCTCGCCTATGAGACGGCAGCCACGGTCGAGGCCAGGTCGGCTCTCATCGGCATGACCGCATCGCTTCCCGGGGCCCGTTATCTCGGAGGGCCGGGGCCGACCGTTCTGGCCGTTGCCGGCGGGAGTGGGACGATCGCCTACAGCAACCCCGTCACCGGTCAGGTGAGGGTGCTCGAGACCTTCGCCGATCACGAATCCAGTACCCACCTCGGGCCGTTCGGTTCGGATGTCACATCCCTGGCGTTGTCCCACGACGGCCGGATGCTGGCCGTGGGGAGGCTGGACGGCACCGTCGAGGTCTGGGATCCGACAGTGGCGCGCCGGCTCGACAGCTTCGTTCCCATCGTCTCCTCCCCGGTCGACTGCCTGGGCACCGGTGCCGGCGGGCCTCCCTCGGGGAGCAACGGTCCGGGGCGGGATGCGGTCACCGCACTGCGCTTCTCCCGGGGCGGCGACCTCCTCTGGTCGGCTGTCCGGCAGTTCGGATGTGTCTGCTCGCCGATCGATGGCGACGGAACGGTGGCGGAACCGCTCGGGTTCGTTCCGGTCCGATCGGTGCTCGATCTCGCTCTCGACGAGGAGCGGGGGCTGATCGCCGTCTCGACCGCCGACGGGGCGGTCTCCCTCGGACGGACCGGGGGTGCCGCGGAGCAGATCTGGTGCCACCGGACCGACGGAAGCGGCCCGGCCCCGGCGGTGGCGATCTCACCCGACGGTCGTCTTCTCGCCGCCGGATTCCACGATGGCAGAGTCGGTCTCTGGGCCTTGCGGACCACGAGTGGATCCGGGACAGGAGGGATCGGAGGAATCGGAGTGGACCGCCTCGAGCTCGACCGCCACAAGTTCGGCACCTGGGTCAACTCTGTCGACTTCGACCCCACGAGCCGGCTCCTCGCCGCGGCCAGCTCCGACGGGATGCTCCGTGTCTGGGGCGTCGACACTCTCGCTCCCGCTACCGGTGACCGCCGCCACCCGACCGTAGTCACCGCCGTCCGGTTCCGCGATCCCACCACCGTGGTCACCACGGCCGAGGACGGCACGGCGCGAACATGGGACGTCGGCGATGCCCTGATCGGCCACAGCGAGGACAGTGCATGGTCCCTCGACATCGACCGGAGCGGTCGGTTCGCCATCACCGCCTCCCGCAACGAGGCCCGCATCGCCGAGGTGGGGACCGACTCGAGTCCCGTTGACTTCCGCCGGATCCTTCCCCACCCCGGGCACGACTTCAGCGGGGCCGCCGCCCTGTCACCCGGAGGGGATTGGTACGCGATCGGCACCAGGACGGGCCCGATCCGCGTAGGTCCCGTGGACGGCGACGGGGACCAGCTGTTCACGGGTCTGGATGCCCTGGTGGAACACCTGGCGTTCAGCTCCGATGGCTCGCTTCTCGGGGCGGCGGGTCGAGACGGCCGCGTGGGGCTCTGGCGGCTTGGGCTCGGGCTCGGAGACGGCGGTACGGAGTTCGAGAGCTTCGAGGTGTGTCCCCCGGCCCTGGCGCTGGCCTTCGATTCCGGAGGGGGCCTGCTGGCGGTGACCTCGGAGTCCGGTGACACCACCCTGGCCGGCCTCGATGGACTCGATTCGACCGGTGGTCCCGAGGTCCTCTCAACATTCCGGCCCGGTGACAGTTTCGCCCTCGGGGTGGCGTTCCATCCCGACCGCCCGGTCCTGGCGGTGGGCAACGCCGATCGATCGGTGAGCCTGTGGGACTGCGCCCAGCCCCGGCAGCCCCGGATCCTGAGCCGCCTGCGTGGTCCGGCCGGCAGTACCTTCGCCGTGGAGTTCAGCCCCGACGGTCGACGCCTGGCGGTCGGGACAACGGACGGGGTGCTCTGGATCTGGGACGTCTCCTCGCTTCGGTCCCCACGTCTGGTGGCCAGGATCCGCTCCCCCGAACAGGGGGTCTACGCGGTCGCCTTCTGGCCCTTGGCCGACCGCATCTCGGGAGTGGGTCCCCGGCATCGGTGCTTCACCTGGACCCTCGACGAGGATCGGGCGGTGAAGATGATCCGGGCCGCGTTGGGCGATGAGCTGACAGCCGACGAGAGCGAAGTACTGGGACTTGCTTCCGACAGCGAGGACCCTCTCTGAAACCGACCTGGGTCGATCGGTGTTCGAACCTGTACGAGCTGGGTCCGGTGTCAGTGCCGGCCCGATCGGTTGCCGTACCTTCACCTGAAGGGCCCACCAGGTCTGGTCGGGGAGGCATCCACCGCCGTGGGCCTCGGCAACGGCACGGAGCATGGGAAGGAGGCCGGATCGGCGTGAGGGACTGCGCACCGGAGATCTTCCGCAGACGGGTGGTGATCGAGGGGAATCCGAACCGCCCGGTGGCCGCCTCGGAGGTCCGCTCCTACCTGATGGGGCTGTCCGAGGCTCTGGGGCTGGAGGTTCTGCTCGAACCGGTCGTACACCACTCCGACGACCACGGTGAGGCCGGATGGATCCGCTGGGCCGCGGCGGGAGCCCATTTCTACGCCTGGGACAGGCCTTGTCTGTTCTTCAGCGTCGATCTCTGGCTGAACTCCCAGGTGAGCCTGAGCGCGGCCGCGGCTTTCACCCGGGCCTTCTTCGGGCTGGAACAGGTGGAAGCGACCGAGGTCTGAGCTCGACCGAGAGGCCAAGGGGGCAGGTCCGGCCTCTCTGACTTAGCCTGTACCCATGCCCGAGTACCGTTCCCGCACCACCACCCACGGTCGAAACATGGCCGGAGCCCGATCCCTGTGGCGGGCCACCGGCATGACCGACGCCGACTTCGACAAGCCGATAATCGCCGTGGCCAACTCCTTCACCCAGTTCGTACCCGGCCATGTCCATCTCAAGGACCTGGGTCAGTTGGTCTGCCGCGAGATCGAGGCCGCCGGGGGCGTGGCCAAGGAGTTCAACACCATCGCCATCGACGACGGCATCGCCATGGGCCACGGGGGGATGCTCTACAGCCTCCCCAGCCGGGAGTTGATCGCCGACTCCGTGGAGTACATGGTCAACGCCCACTGCGCCGACGCCATCGTCTGCATCAGCAACTGCGACAAGATCACCCCGGGGATGATCAACGCCTCCCTGAGGCTCAACATCCCCGTGATCTTCGTCTCCGGTGGCCCCATGGAGGCGGGCAAGACGAAGCTGGCCGGCAGCGAGGTCAAGGTCGACCTGATCTCGGCGATGATGACCGCGGGCGACGCCAACGTGTCAGACGAGGACGTGGCCGCGGTGGAGCGTTCGGCCTGCCCGACGTGTGGTTCCTGTTCGGGAATGTTCACGGCCAATTCCATGAACTGCCTCACCGAGGCGCTGGGCCTGTCGCTCCCGGGCAACGGCAGCCTGCTGGCCACCCACGCCGACCGGCGGGAGTTGTTCCTCGAGGCCGCCCGTCGCATCGTCGATCTGGCCCGACGCTGGTACGAGAAGGACGACGAGTCGGCCCTGCCCCGCACCATCGCCTCGCGGACCGCCTTCGAGAACGCCATGGCCCTGGACATAGCGATGGGAGGCTCCACCAACACCGTCCTGCACATCCTGGCCGCGGCCCAGGAGGCGGAGATGGACTTCACGATGGCCGACATCGACGCCATCAGCCGCCGGGTACCCAACATCTGCAAGGTCGCTCCCTCCTCCCCGGACTACCACCTCGAGGACGTGCACCGTGCCGGGGGGATCATGGCCATCCTCGGCGAACTGGATCGGGCCGGGCTGATCGACACCTCCACTCCCACCGTGCATTCGGAGACCCTGGCCGCCGCCCTCGACCAGTGGGACATCATGCGACCCACCGCCACCGAGGAAGCCCGGCGCATGTACCTGGCCGGTCCGGCGGGGATCCCCAGCCAGGAGGCGTTCAGCCAGGACACCCGCTGGCCCTCCCTGGACACCGATCGGGCCAATGGCTGCGTCCACTCCGTTGACAACGCCTACACCAGCGAGGGTGGCTTGGCCGTGCTGTACGGGAACATCGCCGAGGACGGCTGCATCGTCAAGACCGCCGGGGTCGACGAGTCGATCTTCAGCTTCTCGGGACCGGCCCGGGTCTTCGAGAGTCAGGAGGCCGCCATGGCCGGGGTCCTCGACCCCGAGCAGGTCAACTCCGGCGACGTGGTGATCGTGCGGTATGAAGGCCCCAAGGGTGGTCCCGGAATGCAGGAGATGCTCTACCCCACCACCTACATCAAGAGTCGGGGACTGGGCGCCGAGTGTGCTCTGCTCACCGACGGCCGCTTCAGCGGTGGCACCTCGGGGTTGTCGATAGGCCACGCCTCCCCCGAGGCCGCGGCGGGGGGCGCCATCGGCCTGGTCCGCGACGGCGACATCATCGACATCGACATCCCGAACCGCACCATCAACGTGAGGCTGGACAGGGCTGAACTGGACCGGCGGCGGGCCGCCGAGGAGGCCCGCGGCGCCGAGGCCTGGACCCCGCGCGATCGTGACCGGCAGGTGAGCAGGGCTCTGCAGGCTTACGCCCTGATGACCACCTCGGCCGACAGGGGAGCGGTACGCGACATATCCCAGCTGCCGGGCTGAGGGGGCCGGCTCCCGACCCGCGGACTCAGTCCGGGTGGGTCATGCGCCCGATCCACTCCAGGTAGTCGGGGTCACCACCGGTTATCGGCACCTCGATGATCTCGGGAAGGTCATAGGAGTGCAACGATCGGATGGTGTCGGAGACGGCGGGTACCCGGTCGGTCGAGCTCTTGATCAGCAGCAGGACCTCGTCGTCGTGGTGGACCCTTCCCTCCCACATGTAGGTACTGGAGATCCGAACCTTCTGGACGCATGCGGCCAGCTTCCACTCGACGAGGGCCGCGGCGATGTGGTCGGCCTCCTCGGGGGTCCCGCACGTGGTCATCACCATGGAGCGGGCCGTGTCCACGGGTTCGGTCACGATTCGCCCGCGGTGAAGCCGGTACCACCGGTGTCGGACGCGGCCCGGGCCATCTCCATCTTCCTGTCGGCCGTCTCGTCCTCGGCGCCTCGTAGCAGGTAGGTCGACACCGCCAGCAGCAGAGTGGCTCCCGTCCACACCCCGATCTCGATCACGTTCTGACGAAACTCGGAGTCGCTGGGCCGGGTGGTGGAGGTGGCCAGCGAAGCGGCGATCAGCAGCATCCGGCGGACCGCGGCGATGATCCCGACCAGGAGCACCGGCCGGATCTTGATCACTCTCAGGGTGAGGAACTTCATGGTGGTGTAGACGATCTGGGCCAGCATCAGAGTGAGCAGGGCCCCGCTGATCAATTCGAGGGTGGCCACCGTGAACTCACCCTTGAAGTAGTCGCGGACCGTCTCCCACATGATGAACCCGAAGAACACGATGCCGCCGAGGGTGAGGGCTATGGAAACCGCCCAGTAGATGACCGCCTCGCCCAGCTCGATCAGCTCCAGGAGGGTCTTCTCGTATCTGCGTAGCAACTGCCGTCCTGTCTGTCCGGGGTCCGAATCTAGTCCCGCAGGACGAGGCGGCCGCCCGGAGAGGATGGAGAGCCGCGGGACGGGCCCGCCATCGACTCAGACCTGCAGCCGGGGGTAGACGCGGCGGGCGTTGTCCTCGAAGATCATCTTCCGTTGTTCGTCGGTGAGATCGGCTCCCTGCACGTACCGGCGGGTGTCGTCGTAGTAGTGGCCGGTCTCGGGATCGATCCCCCTCACCGCCCCGACCATCTCGGAGGCGAACAGGACGTTCTCGGTGGGGATCACGTCGACGAGGAGATCGACGCCGGGCTGGTGGTACACGCAGGTGTCGAAGAACACGTTGTTCAGCACCAGTTCCGACATCGGGGGCAGTCCGGCGTCCTGGGCGATTCCCCGGTAGCGGCCCCAGTGGTAGGGAACGGCCCCGCCACCGTGGGGGATCACGAAACGCAGGTCGGGAAACACCTGGAACAGGTCGGACATGAGCGTCTGCACGAATGCGGTGGTGTCGGCGTTCATGTAGTGGGCGCCGGTGGTGTGGAAGTTCGGGTTGCACGAGGCACTGACGTGGATCATGGCCGGGACGTCCAGCTCGACCATCTTCTCGTAGAGGGGGTACCAGTAGCGGTCGTGGAGAGGGGGCCCGTCCCACATCCCGCCACTGGGATCGGGGTTCAGGTTGCAGCCGATGAACCCCATCTCCGTCACACAGCGTTCGAGCTCGGCCACCGAGGGTTCGATGGGGGCCCCGGGCGACTGGGGGAGCTGGCACACCGGGGCGAAGTTGTCGGGGTACAGGTCGCACACCCGTCGGATCAGGTCGTTGCAGTGCTCGGTCCAGAACCGGCTGGTGTTGATGTTGCCGATGTGGTGGGCCATCCAACTGGCCCGGGGGGAGAAGATGGTGAGGTCGGTGCCCCGTTCCCGCTGCAATCGAAGCTGGTTGGCCTCGAGGCTCTCGCGTATCTCGTCGTCGCTGATGCGGATCTCGCCCTTCTCACCGACGAAGTCGGGGTCGGCGGCGACGGCGGCCTTCTGGGCTTCGCGCCACTCACCCAGGGCGGGAGGGGCGGTCGTGTAGTGGCCGTGACAGTCGATGATCATGATGTTTCTTCCCGGCTACGCGGTGGGTTCGAGAACGATCAGCCCGGCGGCGGTGTTCGATGCCGGTACGTGGTAGTGACGGTAGACCTCGCGGACGTCACCGCCGAGCGCCCCCCTCATCACCAGCCACATGATGAGCTCCAGGCCCTCGGATCCCGCCTGACGCAGGTAGTCGACGTGGGGCACGGCGGCCTGGGCGTCGGGATCCGACACCAGCCGGTCGAGGTAGGCCAGGTCGAACTCACGGTTGATGAGTCCGGCTCTCTCGCCCTGGAGTTGGTGGGACATGCCCCCGGTGCCGACCACCAGGACCTTGAGGTCCTCGGGGTAGGAGTCGACGGCCCGGCGGATGGCTCGGCCCAGCTCGAGGCAGCGGTGCCCCGTCGGCTGGGGGTACTGGATCACGTTCACGGCCAGGGGGATTACCTTGAACGGCCACTCGTCGGGACGGTCGCACATGATCGTGAGGGGCACGGTGAGGCCGTGGTCGACGTGGAGGTCGTTCACGAAGGTGATGTCGATCTCGTCGTTGATCACCAGGGACTCGGCCAGGTGCCAGGAGAGTTCGGCGTCACCTCGGACCATCGGAACCTGGCGGGGACCGTATCCCTCGTCGGCGGGGGGGAACTCGTCGCCCATCCCCAGGCCGAAGGTGGGTATGAGTTGCAGCGAGAAGGCGGTGGCGTGGTCGTTGTAGACGATTATCGCCACGTCGGGATCCACCCGCCGAATCCATTCGCGGGCCGGCGCGTAGCCGGCGAAGAGCGGGGCCCAGTAGTCGTCCCGGGTCTTTCCGTGGTCCGATGCCGCTCCGATGGCAGGTACGTGGGAAGTCCCCAGACCGCCGATGATCCTGGCCATCAGCCCTCACCTCCTGAGGTGTCCCCAGTGTGGTCGCTGTCCCCGGTGTAGAGGTTGCCCTCGGGGGATCGGCCCCCCGAGACCATCATGTCGATGAACTCCTGCTCGCCGATCCCCGACATGGAACCGGCCATGTGCTGCACCGACACCCGATCGAAGGCGGCCAGTTTCAGCAGGTAGTAGACGTTGGCTCCCAGCCTCAGCATGGCCAGCCAGTCGCGGTCGAGCACCGCCTGTTTCTGGTCGGCGGTCACCCCGGCCCGGTCCAGGCTGCCGGCCTCGTCGGCGGCGA
>DRKF01000522.1 GCA_011051915.1 Acidimicrobiales bacterium
GGTCCATCCCGTGCCGGGGAGTCCCGGGCACCCCGGGGCCAATGAACTCGCCCTCGACGCCTACCGGCAGCTCGAGATTCCCATGTACGTGGTGCCGGGCAACCACGACGTCGGCGACAAGCCCTACGGATGGGTGGACGCCCCGGCCGTGTCCCCCGTGCACTACGAGGCGTTCATCGAACGATTCGGACCCCGGTACCAGTCGTTCGCGAGGGGACAGTGCCGGTTCGTGCTCATCGACACCTCGATCCTGAACACCGGCTGGGACACCGAGACCGAACAGTGGGAGTGGCTCGAAACCACCCTGCGGGCCGCCTCCGAGCACCGGGAACGGATCTTCGTGTTCGGCCACTATCCCCCCTACCTGTGGGATCCGGGGGAGCCGGAGCACTACGACAATCTGGCCCCAACGGTGAGGACCCGGCTTCTGGAACTCTTCGAGCGCTACGAGGTGGAGGCGGTGTTCTCCGGTCACGTCCACCGGTTCTTCCATCGCCGCCACGGCCGGACCGATCTCTACGTCGCCCCGGCCACGGGGTTCGTGCGGCCCGAGTACTCCGAACTCGACTCCATCGCTCCCGACGACCAGTTCGGTCGCGACGACCGGGCCAAACTGGGTCTCTTCGTGGTCGATGTCGAGGAGTCCGGTCACGAGATTCGGCCGGTGAGGACCTGGGGTCGCCACAGCTCCGAGCCACCGGAGTCGGTCTCCCGCCTGACCGCTCCGGGCTGGCGATCGCATCTCGGGGTCACGATGAGGCAGGCCTGGGCCGGGCCCAGGGACCTGGCGATGGACGGGCTCGACCGTTTCGTCCGCAAACGGGTCCGGGACGATTCCGCCGTCCTGGCCCTGTGGGAGAGCCGGATCAGCCATGTGCGGGTCCCCCTGGCCGACCTGCTCGACAGCGACAGCCGTCAGAGGCTGACCGAGCTGGCGGCGCGAGGAACCGAGATCACGGTCGTCGTCCCCGGCCCCGACCAGCTTGCCGAGGTTCCCGATACCGGCCCGGTAAGCCGTTGGGAGATCGCTCTGTCCCCCGGACAACGTCGACCGGTGTCAGCGGGTGTCGCGGGACCCGGCCTCACGGCGGTGGGCCCTCTGGCTCCGCTGACCGGCCGGGAGTGGTCCGGCGAGCACTTCGTGTCCCACGGTTTCGTACCCGACGCCGACCCCGCCCGGGTCGAGGCCGCGGTGGGCGACGGGGATGAGGCCGTGTTCCGTGTCCGCCCCTCCGATTCGGTGTGGGAATCGGTGGATCGAGCCGTCGACACGGCCCGATCGGCCGGGGTCCGCGCCCTCGTGGTCATCGAGCTGCCCGAGGCGGGCGAGGGTCGCATGTTCACCGACGAGACGGTCCTGGCCGCCAGAGTCATCGAGGCGGAGATCTCGGCCCGGGCCCACCGCGACTGCTCGGTCGTTCTGGACGGTTTCGCCGACCGCGACCGCGGATACTTCCCCCGGATAGGTCTGGTCGACCGTCGGGGCGACCCCCGGGCCGCCTTCCGGGTGTTCGTGGGTTTCCTGGCTCTCTGTGACGACATCCCGACCGGGGAGGAGCCGGCCGGCTGGCAGCCGGTCGGGAGCGCCCGGCGCCGGTTCGTGATCGGCACCACCACCGTGGACCTGGCCCCCACCGCCATCACCGTGTCCAGGGGTGGACAGCGGACTGTTCTCTGCGAAAGCTGAGCCCGGGCCTGAGTATCGCCGCGGGACCGGGACCCGATCCCGGACCGCCGGACGCGGCGAGGCCCCCGCCTCGGCGGGGGCCTCGGTCAGCGCGCTCGGAGGGACTCGAACCCCCAACCTTCTGATCCGTAGTCAGATGCTCTATCCAATTGAGCCACGAGCGCCGGGACCCAGGGATTCTAGGCCATCGGTGGGTCCGATTCCGACCCGATTCCCGAGATTCGTGTCGGCGACCGGTAGGGCCTCAGCCCAGGCCGAGCTTCCTACGACAGCCGGGCCAGGCGCCCCACCCCTGAATCTTGCGCAGGAGTTCCCCACGGTAGATCTGCTCCTCCCGGCTGGCTTCGTGGGGGTAGCCCTCGCCGCCCACGGCCCGCCAGGAGCCCAGGGCGAACTGGATTCCGCCGTAGAAGCCGTTGCCGGTGTTGATGTCCCACTGGCCGAGGGACTCACAGCGGGCCAGTGCGTCCCACTTGGCGATCAGTTCGGGGGGCATCGCGGCCACATAGGCCTCGGCCTCGCTGAGCGGGGCCTCGACCTCGGCAGCTCCGGTGTCCTGACCGCCTATCGCCACGGTGAAGCGGCCCTGCTCCACGCCGTAGGTGATCGCCACCACCCGGGCTCCGTCGCTGCCGGCCAGCACCGACGCCAGCTCCTCCAGACCCGTGATGTCGACCTGCGTTCCCTCCGCCCCCCGGGCGATGACCTCCCCGTCAGAGGTGGCCAGCCAGTAGCCGTCGCCTCCTTCGAGGCCACCGATCGCCACGAAGCCGTCGGCACCGGTGTCGGTTCCCGAACCGAAGTAGCGGGCGTCGCCGAAGGCGAACACACCACCATCAGACCCCACCAGCCAGTAACCACCACCCGACGGAGTCGCAGCCATACCCACCACCGGAGCCGCCAGATCCAGATCACCGGCCGAACCCCGGAACACCGCGTCGCCGAAGGCGAACACACCACCATCAGACCCCACCAGCCAGTAACCACCACCCGACGGAGTCGCAGCCATACCCACCACCGGAGCCGCCAGATCGACGTCGGTCAGGTCACCGTAGGTGGACACCCCACCCTCGGCCAGCACATGACCGTGCTGATCGACCGTCCAGACACCCTCGGCGGTCGGGGCGAGGCCCACCGGAGGGGCGTCGGCGTCGAGTCCGACGACGGGTTCCGTGGGCGTGTCACCCTCGGACACCGATGTCCACAGCATCCCGGCCGGGGGCAGGGCGGTACCGCTGTCGGTGTCACCGGCAGCCGCGGCGCCGGCGGCACCCGGACCCAGGGCCAGGCTCGTGATCAGGGCGGCTGTCGCCAGCCCCGCCCCGATCCGGACGAGACGACCACGCCGGGAGGTGAGCTCCCCGTCGAAGTGGACACCCGACGACCGCGAGGTCGAGGGGCGCGCGCAGGGACGCGCGGAGGGGGTTGAGAGGCACATCGAAGGCTCCTTCCAGCTTCGACCCGAGACCGGTGTCCAGGGGGTCTCTAGGGTTCGAAGTCCGCGCCGGCGAACGGGTCCGGGCCCCCGATGGGCCCTGTCGACCGGAACGCGCGCCGGCTGGTTGTGCTAATCGATGACGAAAGGCTCGCAGCGCCGTAACCGAATTGCAACGCGCGGGCCCGAAAATTCACTCGTGGTATCCGTCACACCACACAAAGTGCAGAAATACGCCGGGATGGAGTCACGGTCGTTCTCAGGGGCCGAATCACCCCGTTGGGTCCGATCGGCGACGGCGAGACTCAGAAGGTGCTGACCCGGAACAGGAACACCACCACGTCGTCGTAGACACCGATGGCCAGGGCCCCCGCCAGAACCACCGTCCCGGCCACACCCGCCCGACCGGTCACCACCGAGTCACGAACGGCGCCGAGCTTCGGCCACGCCACGGGTAGAGCCGCCAGCACGACCAGGGGCACCATCAGCCCCACGACGAACAGCGCCAGGGGCACCAGGTTGCCCCAGAGATCGGTACGGATTCCCGAGAGCACCGACCCCAGTCGCAGTCCCACACAGGGACGCCAGAGCCACGCAGCCACTCCACCGACGGCGGCGGCACCGGCGGGCACCGTCCCCCGGGAGGGATCGCCACCGGCCTTCGCCCGCACCAGACC
>DRKF01000523.1 GCA_011051915.1 Acidimicrobiales bacterium
AGGCGGTTTCCCGGCAGAGCGGCGCGCTTCGCGCGAGACTCGGTGTGACCCCGGTCACCGGCCGATCCCCAGGACCCGGCCCCGTCGACCGGGTCATCCGGGGATCCGTGCCACCAGCGGGGAGATAACAATGACCGACACCGAAACCTTCCATGGAATCGTGGGACAGCGGCGACTGCGCAAGGAGGATCCGGCGCTGCTCACGGGGGAAGCCCGCTTCGTCGACGATCTCGACGTTCCCGGCGCCCTGTGGATGACCGCCATCCGCAGCCCCCACGCCCGGGCCCGGATCGTCTCGATCGACACCTCCGAGGCCCTGGCCCATCCCGGGGTCTCCGCGGTCCACACCGGTGACGACCTGGCCGACATGTGGGCCGCCCCGATGCCCCTGGCGTGGCCGGTGACCGAGGACATGGTCGCCCCCGAGCACTTCCCGGTGGCCCGCGGGCAGGCCAACTACGTCGGCGACATCGTGGCCCTGGTCGTGGCCGGATCCCGCTACGCGGCGGTCGATGCCGCCGAGAAGGTCGTGGTCGAGTACGAGCCCCTCGAGGCGGTCGTCGACGTCGAGGACGCCATCACCGACCGGGTCGTGATCCACGAGGCGCTCGGGACCAACAAGAGCTACACCTGGCCCCTGGTTCCCGATCCCGATGCAGTGGATTCGGCCTTCGCCTCCGCCGCCCACACCGTGTCGGAACGCTACGTGCAGCAGAGGCTGATCCCCTCCCCCATGGAACCCCGCGGAGTGGTGGCCGTGCCCTCCCCGCACTCCGGTGAGATCACCCTGTACTCCTCCACCCAGATCCCCCACATCCTCAAGGTGATGATCGGTATCACCCTGGGAATCCCCGAGCACAAGATCCGGATCATCGCCCCATCGGTCGGCGGTGGCTTCGGCGCCAAGCTCAACGTGTACGCCGAGGAACTGATCTGCACCGCCCTCGCCCGCCACACCGGAACGGCCGTGCGTTGGACGGAGAACCGCTCGGAGGGAGCGGTGTCCACCATCCACGGCCGGGGCCAGGTACAGCACATCGAGCTGGCCGCCGACGAGAACGGACGCCTGCTGGCGGTGAGGGTCGACATCCTGGCCGACATGGGGGGGTACCACCAGCTACTCACCCCCGGGGTGCCCCTGCTGGGTGGCTTCCTCTACCACGGTGTCTACGACGTGGGGGCCTACGCCTTCACCTGCACCGGGGTCTTCACCAACAAGCCTCCCACCGACGCCTACCGGGGGGCGGGGAGGCCCGAGGCCACCTACGCCATCGAGCGGGCCATGGACGCCCTGGCCGCCGAGGTGGGTGTGAGTCCGGTGGAGATCCGCCGGCGCAACTACATCAAGGCCGAGCAGTTCCCCTACGAATCCCCCGCCGGGTTGGTGTTCGACTCCGGAAACTACGAGCCCAGCCTCGACGCCGCTCTGGAGCTCATCGGCTATGACGACCTCCGAGCCGAGCAGCAGCGCCGCCGCGACGAGGGTGCCACCCGCCAACTGGGGATAGGCATATCCACCTACGTGGAGATGTGCGGGCTGGCCCCCAGCCGGGTACTGGCGTCCCTGAACTATTCGGCCGGTGGCTGGGAGTCGGCCACGGTGAGGATCCTGCCCACCTGTCGGGTCGAGGTCATCACCGGCACCACACCCCACGGTCAGGGCCACGAGACCTCGTGGTCGATGATCGTCGCCGACAAGTTGGGTATCGATCCCGACGACGTCGAGGTGCTGCATTCGGACACCGCCATCTCCCCTCTCGGTCTGGACACCTACGGCTCCCGGTCCCTCGCCGTCGGTGGTACCGCCGTGTGGTACGCCACCGAGAAGGTGATCGCCAAGGCCCGCACGATCGCGGCCCACCAGCTGGAGGCGGCCGAGGAGGATCTGGAGTTCAGCGAAGGTGTCTTCCGGGTACGGGGCACCCCCTCCAAGGAGATGCCGCTGGCCGGGGTGGCCTTCGAGGCCTTCACCGCCCACAACCTCCCCGACGGGTTGGAACCCAACCTCGAGGCCCAGGTCACCTGGGACCCACCCAACTTCACGTTCCCGTTCGGAACCCACGTGGCCGTGGTCGAGGTCGACACCGAGACCGGTGAGGTCACCCTCGTCGACTACGCCGCCGTCGACGACTGCGGCAATCAGATCAACCCGCTGATCGTCGAGGGCCAGGTCCACGGGGGAATCCTCCAGGGTGTGGCCCAGGCCCTCTGGGAGGAGGCCGCCTACGACGCCGACGGTCAGCCCCGCAACGTGTCGCTGGGCGACTACCTGGTCCCCTCGCCCACCGAGGCCCCCTCGTTCAAGCTGGGATCCACCGTCACCCCCAGCCCCACCAACCCCATGGGTGTGAAGGGTGTGGGAGAGGCCGGAACCATCGGATCGGCCCCGGCCGCCATCAACGCGGTGGTCGACGCCCTCTCACCCTATGGGATCACCGATGTGGAGATGCCGGCCTCACCCCAACGGGTGTGGTCCCTCATCGAAGCGGCCCGCGCCGGAGGCTGAACCCCGAGACAACCTGTTCGGCTCGAGGGCCCAGGGAATGATCAGAGCGGAGACCCCTGGGCCGCCGCTCCGTCGAGGGACTCCCCCGGCGGGCGGACCTCACCTTTGAGCACCACCTGACCCGAGGACTCGGCACCGTCGCCCTCCCGCTGGAGGGTGACGGTGATGGTCGGGTAGTCGGCCAGATCCACCCCCGACCACAGATCGATGTTGCGGGCGTCCCGGCGGGCGTGGAAGGTGCCGATCGTG
>DRKF01000524.1 GCA_011051915.1 Acidimicrobiales bacterium
CGGGGAGAGAGCCGACCGGGCAGAGGGGAAGGGTTCGTCGAACATGGGTTCACTCGAGGGCAAGGTCGCGGTCGTCACCGGCGGGGGAAGCGGAATCGGGGCGGCGACCGTCGACCGTTTCGTGGCCGAGGGAGCCCGGGTGGTGATCGCCGACATCGACACCGCCGGAGGGGAGGAGGTCGCCACCCGTCACGGCGAGGCCGCAGTCTTCGTGCCCACCGACGTGTCGGTGTCGGAGCAGGTGGCCGCGGCCATCGACACCGCGGTCGACCGGTGGGGCGGTCTGGACTGCGTATTCAACAACGCCGGCCACCCCGGGGCGGCGGGGGGTGTCACCGAGGTGGACCCCGAGGCCTGGGACGACACCATGGCCGTGCTCCTCAAGGGCGTCATGCTGGGTATCCGCCATGCGGTGCCGCACATGAGGCAGCGGGGAGGGGGCTCGATAGTCAACACCGCCTCGGTGGCGGGGCTGAGGGTGGGGTACGGCCCTCTGACCTACTCGGTGGCCAAGGCGGCGGTGGTGCACCTGAGCCGTGTGGCCGCGGCCGAACTAGCCGTCGACGGCATCAGGGTCAATGCGGTCTGCCCCGGGGGTATCAACACCCCCATCTTCACCCGCTTCGAGGGCATGACGGAGGAACTGCGTCCTCTCGTGGAGCAGTTCATGGCCCAGAACCTTCCGAACATGCAGCCCATCCGACGGGCGGGCCAACCCACGGACATAGCCGGTGCCGTCGCCTACCTGGCCGGGGACGACGCCTCCTTCGTGACCGGACACGCCCTCGTCGTCGACGGTGGGCTGATCATGGGCCGGATGTCCGACGACTCCGAGGCGGGAATGGCCGAGCGTATGGCCGCCTTCCTCGGTGGCGATGGCGAGCAGTAGGTCACCGGCCGGGGTCGAGACCCACGGATCCCACTAGCCTGAGGCCTGATGACGGCACCCACGGTTCCCAGCCAATCCGTAACCGTCCCGGACTTCGAGACCTGCGGTTCGCCCGAAGAGGTGGCCGCCGGTCTGAGGGCCCACGGATACCTGCCCGACGAGGGACTGGCCACGGTGATCTTCCTCGCTCTGGCCCTGCGGCGTCCACTGTTGTTGGAGGGCGAGGCCGGGGTGGGCAAGACGGAGGTGGCCAAGGTCCTCTCCCGCTGGACGGGTGGGGAGTTGATCCGCCTCCAGTGCTATGAGGGCATCGACGCGTCCCAGGCCCTCTACGAATGGGACTACACCCGCCAGCTCCTGCATCTCCGGACGGCGGAGGCGGCCGGGACCGCGGCGGGCAAGGCCGACGAGCTCGAGAACGAGCTCTACTCCGAGCGTTTCCTGGTCCGTCGACCGGTCCTGGCGGCCATCTCGCCGGGTTCCGCCGACTCCCCGGGCTCCGCCGGGGGGGCGGTGCCTCCGGTGCTTCTGGTCGACGAGATCGACCGGGCCGACGACGAGTTCGAGGCCTTCCTCCTGGAGGTGCTCTCCGACTACTCGGTCACCATTCCCGAACTGGGGACGTTCACGGCCGCGGTGCCTCCCGTGGTGATCATCACGTCCAACCGGACCCGCGATGTACACGACGCCCTGAAGCGCCGCTGTCTCTATCACTGGGTGGAACACCCCGACCTCGAGAGGGAGATCGAGATCATCGACCTCAAGACGGGGGAGTGCGGGGCCGAGCTGACCCGCCAGGTGGCGCTGGCGGTCGAGGCCATGAGGGACATGGGGCTCTACAAGCCCCCCGGCGTGGCCGAGTCGATCGACTGGGCGGAGTCCCTCGCCCGGCTGGGGGTCGAGACCCTCGACGAGGTATCGGTGAGATCCACCCTGGGTGCGGTGCTCAAGTACCGCGAGGACCAGGCCCGGGTGCAGTCGGCGGTGGGTGATCTGCTGGCGATGATCGCCGGGTCCTAGGAGCACCGTGGGTGCGACCACCGCGCCGGGAGCGGGGGCCGACGTCACTCCGGCGACCCGAATGGCCGCCGCGTTCTGCTCGGTGCTGCGGGGGGCCGGAGTGGAGGTGAGTCTCAACCGCACCCAGTCCTTTCTGGAGGCGCTGACGCGGGTGGGTGTCGGCGACCGGGCCTCCGTCTACTGGGCCGGGCGGGCGACGCTCCTGGGTGACCCCGAGTCGATCGAGGTGTACGACCGGGCCTTCGCCGTCTTCTGGGAGCACCGTCGGTCCTCGGGCCGTCCCGTGGAGGAACCTCCGCCCATCCAGGTGACCCTGGCGACCGACGAGGAGTCCGAGGACGCCGACAGCGGGGATGGCGAGGAGGAACAGCCCGACGGTCCGGTGATCCACCTTCGTTACAGCGATGTGGAGGTGCTCCGGCACAAGGACTTCGCCGAGTGCGAGCCGGCGGAACTCGAGGAGCTGCGGAGGCTGATGGACGAGTTCCGCTACCGGGTTCCGACCCGGCCCTCGCGACGCCTGGTGGCCACCTCACGGCGGAGCCGGCGACCCGATCTGCGCCGCACGGTGAGGCGGGCCATGGCCACCGGGGGTGAGCCCGTTCGGCGTGAGTTCCGTCGTCCCGATCGCCGTCCCCGCCGGGTGATCCTGCTGGTCGACGTCAGTGGCTCGATGGAGGCCTACGCCCGGGTACTGCTGCGCTTCGCCCACGCCGTGATCATGGGCCGGACCCGGGTCGAGGCATTCACCATCGGGACCCGCCTGACGCGGGTGACCCGCGAGCTGGCATCCCTGGATCCCGACGCGGCCATGAAGGCCGCCGCCGCCTCGGTGCAGGACTGGTCGGGGGGAACCCGTCTGGGTGACACCCTGAGGGAGTTCAACGACCGGTGGGCGGTCAGGGGAATGGCCCGGGGAGCGGTGGTCGTGGTCCTCTCCGACGGCTGGGACCGGGGAGACCCCACCGTCCTGGCCGAGCAGATGCAGCGTCTCCATCGGGTCACCCACCGTCTGGTGTGGGTGAATCCCCTCAAGCACACCCCCGGATATGCGCCCCTGGCCCGGGGAATGGCGGCCGCCCTGCCCCATGTCGACCGCTTCCTGGAGGGCCATGCCCTCGACTCGCTGGAGAACCTGGTGGCGGTGATCTCCGACTGAGAAGCGCTTCGGGAAGGGCGGCGGTGGTCGCGGACCGAACAGTGCTCTCGGTAAGGGTGGCGGTGATCTCGGTGTAGGTGATCTCCGACTGACCGATTGCCGGTCGGGGGCAATAGTGTGGGAGCAGAGGGGAGTTGCGATGATCGAGATACTGGACGACATCGACCGTTGGATCGCCGAGGGCCGGCGGATAGCGGTGGCCCGCGTGGTCGACATCGAGGGTTCGGGTCCCCGCGAACCCGGTGCGGCCATGGCGGTCAACGACGAGGGCGAGGTGGCCGGTTCGGTTTCGGGGGGTTGCGTCGAGGGGGCCGTGGTCTCCGAGGCCCTGCAGCTGCTCGGGGGCGACCGGTCGGCGGGGGGCGTGACCTTCGGCTACAGCGACGACGACGCCTTCGCGGTGGGTCTCACCTGCGGGGGAACGATCCACCTGTTCCTCGAGGAGCTGGACTGGTGAGCGAGACGTCGTCGGAACACCGGATCTACGAGATCTACCGGGACTGCCTGC
>DRKF01000525.1 GCA_011051915.1 Acidimicrobiales bacterium
CGAAGATCTCCTCCTGGGCGATGGTCATGGAGTTGTCCACGTTCTTGAACACCGTGGGCTTCACGAAGTAACCCTTCTCGATTCCCTCGGGACGGCCGAGACCACCGGTCACCAGTTCGGCTCCCTCCTCGATGCCCTTGCGGATGTAGTCCTGCACCCGATTCCACTGGGCCTCCGACACCAACGGCCCCAGGAGGTTCGAGGGATCATCGGCGGCGCCCAGGGGGAAGCTCTCGGCCGCGGCCTTGGCCATCTCGGCCACCTCGTCCATCTTGTCCTTGGGCACGATCATGCGGGTGTGGGCGGTGCAGGTCTGGCCCGAGTTCAGGTAGCAGGCGAACACCCCCTTGCCTATGACCTGGGCGAAATCGGCGTCGTCGAGCACCACGTTGGGGGACTTGCCACCCAGCTCCAGGTGGACCTTCTTGACGGTCGCCGCCGCCAGCTCGCTGACCCGACGCCCGGCCCGGGTGGAGCCGGTCAGTGACACCATGTCCACGTCGGGGCTGGTGGCCAGGACCTCGCCCACGACGGGACCGTAGCCACTGACCAGGTTGAAGACGCCGGCGGGCAGGCCCACCTCGTCGATGACCTCGGCCAGCATGAAGGCGTTGAGCGGGGCCACCTCGCTGGGCTTCAGAACCACCGTGTTGCCGGTGGCCAGGGCCGGAGCGACCTTGGCCATGATCTGGTGCAGCGGATAGTTCCACGGGGTGATGCAGCCGACGACTCCCATCGGCTCCCGAACCACCAGGGAGTTGCCGACCTCCTCCTCGAAGGGGAACTCCTTGACCAGGTTCACCACACTCTCGGTGGTTCCCACCGGCAGGCCCACCTGGATGCCCGTGGCCAGCTTGATGGGCATTCCCACCTCGCCGGCGATGGTGGCGGCGATCTCGTCCATACGGCCCTTGAGACCCTCGGCGATGCGCTGCACGTACTTGGCCCGCTCCTCGACCCCCTCGGCGGCCCACGCTTCGGAGGCCCCCTTGGCGGCGGCGATGGCGGCCTCCATGTCGGCCACGGTGCCCTCGGGCACCGAGCCCATCACCTCCTCGGTCGAAGCGTTCACCACCTCGATCGAACCCGAACCCGTGGACGGAACCCAGGCGCCGTTGATGTAGAGCTTGTCGTAGTCGGTCATCGCTTCTTCTCCTGAGGACTGGCGGGGGGCGACGGATCGTGCCTCCCTGGTTTTAGGACATCGCCTTGCGCAGGCCCTCATCGAGGGCCTCCATGAACTCCTCGGTGGTCATCCAGGGAGCATCGGGGCCGATGAGCAGGGCCAGGTCCTTGGTCATCTTCCCGGCCTCGACGGTCTCGATGATGGTCTTCTCGAGCACGTCGGCGAACAGGATCACCTCGGGGGTGTCGTCCATGCGACCCCGGAACCTCAGCCCCTGGGTCCAGGCGAAGATCGAGGCGATGGGGTTGGTGGAGGTCTTCTCCCCGGCCTGATGACGGCGGTAGTGGCGGGTGACGGTGCCGTGGGCGGCCTCGGCCTCGACGGTCTTGCCATCGGGGGACAGCAGGACCGAGGTCATCAACCCGAGGGAGCCGAACCCCTGGGCGACGGTGTCGGACTGGACATCGCCGTCGTAGTTCTTGCACGCCCAGACGTAGCCGCCCTCGTTCTTGATGTTCTGGGCGACCATGTCGTCGATGAGGCGGTGCTCGTACCAGATACCGGCGTCCTCGAAACGGTCCTTGAACTCCCCCTCGTAGACCTCGGCGAAGATGTCCTTGAAGCGGCCGTCGTAGGCCTTGAGGATGGTGTTCTTGGTGGTGAGGTAGACGGGGACCCCCCGCTGGAGGCCGTAGTTGAGGCTGGCCCGGGCGAACCCGTAGATCGACTCGTCGACGTTGTACATGGCCATGGCCACCCCGGCGCCCTCGAAGTCGTACACCTCGTGGACCTCGGGTTCACCACCCTCGGGGGTGTAGGTGAGGGTCACCCTGCCGGGGCCGGGGACCTTGAAGTCGGTGGCCTTGTACTGGTCGCCGAAGGCGTGACGCCCGATGATCACCGGCTTGGTCCAGCCCGGTACGTAGCGGGGGATGTTGGAGATCAGGATCGGCTCACGGAAGATCACCCCACCCAGGATGTTGCGGATCGTGCCGTTGGGGGAGCGCCACATCTTCTTGAGGCCGAACTCCTCCACCCGGGCCTCGTCGGGGGTGATCGTGGCGCACTTGACCCCGACCCCGTACTTCTTGATGGCGTTGGCGGCGTCGACGGTGACCTGGTCGTCGGTGGCGTCGCGGTTCTCGATGGAGAGGTCGTAGTACTTCAGCTCGACATCGAGATAGGGCAGGATCAGGCGATCCCTGATCCACTGCCAGATGATCCGTGTCATCTCATCGCCGTCCAGTTCGACGATGGGATTGGCGACCTTGATCTTGCTCATTGGCTGTTCCTCTGGTGCTGTGGCCGGGGAGGTTGGTTGGCCCCGAAGCCCCCCGCACGATACCAGCGGCCCCCCGCTACCCCCGAAGCCCGGCAGGTGGCGACAACCGGTGAATCACGACCCCACAGCCGTACCCAGCGCCGCATAGATCTCACGGGTCGCGTTGGAACGGTTGAGGGTGTAGAGGTGCAGGCCCGGTACCCCTCCCTCGAGCAGCTCCCGGCACATCTCCGTCGCCACCTCGATCCCCACCTGTCGCACGGCGGCGGGGTCGGCGGCGGCGGTGAGTCTCTCGGCCAGCCAGTCGGGGAAGTGGGCCCCCGACAGTTCGGCCATGCGCTTGATGGCCTTGACACTGTTGACCGGCATGATGCCGGGGATGATCGGGGTGGTCACGCCGTGCTCGGCCACCTCCTCGACCATGCGGAAGTAGTGGTCGGCCTCGAAGAAGAACTGGGTCACCCCGAAATCGGCGACGGCCAGCTTCTCGGCCAGGAATCGGCGATCGGTGGCCCGATCCGGGGAGCGGGGATGGAGCTCGGGGTGGGCGGCCACCCCCACGGAGAAGCCGCCGAATTCCTTGATGAACTCCACCAGCTCGACGGCGTATCGGAAGTCACCGTGGTCGTAGTCGGGTCCGGCGTCGGCGGGAGGATCGCCGTAGAGGGCCAGGATGTTCTCGATTCCCGCCTCCCGGTAGTTCTCCAGGATCTCGGTGATCTCGGCCCGGGTGTGACCCACGCAGGTGAGGTGGGCCATGGGGGTGATGTCGGTCTCCCTGGCGATCCAGACCACGATGTCGCGGGTGCGGTGGCGGGTGCTGCCGCCCGCTCCGTAGGTCACCGACACGAATGAGGGGTGCAGGGGTTCGAGTTCGGCGATGGTCCGACCCAGGGTCAGTGCCGCAGCGTCGGTCTTGGGGGGGAAGAACTCGAAGGAGACGGTGGGCCCCCCGGCCAACAGGTCACTGATCTTTGCCATGGCCGTCAGGGTACCGACGCCGGGCCCGACCCGAAAGGGTCACTCCCACTCAGGGTGGAAACAATCTCACTCTCCGCTGTTCAACCGGCGCTCCGCCGCCTCGACGGTGTTGACCAGGAGCATGGCCCGGGTCATGGGGCCCACTCCCCCGATCCGGGGCGTGACCCAGCCGGCGACCTCGCCAACCGACTCCTCGACATCGGAGAGGATCCGGCGGCCCTCGCGGGTGAGCCCCGCTCCCACCACCGCCGCACCCGGCTTCACCATGTCGGGGGTGACCAGACCCGGAACTCCCGCCGCGGCGACGACGATGTCGGCCTGGCGGGTGTAGGCCCCGATGTCGGCCACACCGGTGTGCACCACGGTGACGGCGGCGTTGGCCTCGGGACCCCGACTCGCCAGCAACAGCGAGAGCGGGCGCCCGATGGTCAGGCCCCGGCCGATGATCACCACGTGACTACCGGGGATCTCGACCCCGTAGCGCACCAGCATCCGCTGGATACCCCGCGGCGTGCAGGGCAGGACCCCGGGATTGTTCATGACCAGCTTCCCCAGGTTGACCGGATGCAGCCCGTCGGCGTCCTTGGCCGGGTCCACCGCCAGCAACGCCTCCTGCTCGTCGAGCTGTGGGGGCAGGGGAAGCTGGACTATGTAACCGTGAACCTGCGGATCGGCGTTGAGCTCACCGATGGCCGCCATCAGCTCGGCCTGATCCACCGAGGCGTCCAGGTGGTGATGGAAGGAACGGATCCCCACCTCCTCGCAGTCCCGGATCTTGCCGGCCACATAGGTGGCCGAGGCCGGGTCGTCCCCCACCAGAATCGTTCCCAGGCCGGGCCGGACCCCCTTCCCGGCCAGGGTCTCGACCCTCACCACCAGTTCCGCCTTGATCTCCGCCGCCAGGGCCTTGCCGTCCAGGATCGTCGCAGTCACGGGTGGTTCCTCCGCAGTCGTCGTTGACCGGTACCGCTACATCATGGACCCTCCCGCGACCCTCCGCCGCCAACGCCTTCACCGGACCC
>DRKF01000526.1 GCA_011051915.1 Acidimicrobiales bacterium
CTTTGCCTTCTCGTTCTGGGTGTCGATCTCGCGCCGTACGGCGGCCAGCCCCCCGCGCGAGAGCTGCTCGGCCACGATCTTGTGATCGTCGGGAAGGCCGGCCAGCCAGGCCTTGCGGTGTTCGCGTCCGGGACGGAGCCGCTTGGGACGGGGCTTCTCCTCGCGGGGCGGACGACGGCGCTCGCGGCCCTCGCCCCGACCACCGCGGCGACCCCTGTCACCACCCTCGCGTCCCCGGCCCCGCTCACCACGTTCACCGCGTTCGCCGCCCTCGCGACGCTCACCCCGGTCGCGACGGCCACCGCGGTCCCGTCCGCGGCCCCGATCTCCACGGTCGCGACCTCCACGCTTGGGGGCCAGGTGGGTCTTGACCCCGGGCTCGAAGGTGCCCCCCAGGAGTTCGATGGTCTCCGCCGGCGGCCTGCCGCTGCGGGTCTTGGGGGGAAGCACGGAGACGATCTCGATACCGTCGAGGGTGAAATCGGCGTCGGCCCGCACGACATCGCCGACCGCCGCACCCTCGTGGAGCAGGGAACCGTCCAGTGAGCCCTTGGGCTGCTTGGCCCCGGCGGCCCGCCAGGTCCAGGTTCCGTCATCGCGCTGACTGGTCAGCTCGATTTCAATACGTCGACTCATCGTGTCTCCCACGATCAAGGGGGGTGGTCACGCTCAGCGGTGGATCAGGCGCGGCGAACCACGTTATCGAACATGGCGCGGGTCGCCGCCATGTGGGGACCGGTCAGGGTCCCCACGGATCGGGTTTCGCGTCTCCCTACGGTGCGGCGGGTGACCGCGGTGCAGGTGGTATCGGGTTCAGACCGCCTCGAGCAGGGTGGCGATTCCCTGGCCGACACCGATGCACATGGTGGCAACGGCCCGCCGTGCCCCCCGGATCTTCAGCTCCAGGGCGGCGGTGCCCAGGATCCGCGCCCCGGACATGCCCAGGGGGTGGCCCAGGGCGATGGCCCCGCCGTTGGGGTTGACGATCTCGCTGTCGTCGGGCAGACCCAACATGCGGAGCACGGCCAGGGACTGACTGGCGAAGGCCTCGTTCAACTCGATCAGGTCGATGTCGTGGACATCGAGCCCGGCGGCATCGAGGAGTTTCGCCGTGGCCGGAGCCGGGGCGATTCCCATGATCCGGGGGGCGACTCCGACGGTGGTCGTGCGGGTTATCCGGGCCAGGGGCTCCAGGGAGTATCTCTCGACGGCCTTCTCCGAGGCGATCAGCATCGCCGCGGCCCCGTCGTTGACCCCCGAGGCGTTCCCGGCGGTGACCGTTCCGCCCTCGAAGATGGGTCGCAGGGCGGCCAGCTTCTCCAGATCGGAGTCGGGACGGGGGTGCTCATCGGTATCCACCACCATCGGATCGGCCCGCCGGCGGGGAACGCTCACGGGCACGATCTCCCGCGCCAGGCGGCCCGAGGCCTGGGCCTTCGCCGTTCGCTGCTGGGTCCTCCAGGCGAAAAGGTCCTGGTCGGCCCGATCCACTCCGAACTCGGAGGCCACGTTCTCCGCCGTGGCGGGCATCGAGTCGACGCCGTACTGCTCCTCGAGGCGGGGATTCACGAACCTCCAGCCGATCGTGGTGTCGTACATCTCGGCGTTGCGGTCGAAGGCCCTGGTCGGTTTGGCCACCACGAAGGGGGCCCGCGACATCGACTCCACCCCTCCGGCCACGATGAGGTCGGCGTCCCCGGCCCGAATGGACCGGGCCCCCATGGCGGCGGCATCCATACCCGACCCGCAGAGGCGGTTGAGAGTCACCCCCGACACCGACTCCGACATCCCCGCCAGGAGCAGGGCCATCCGGGCCACGTTCCGGTTGTCCTCGCCCGCCTGATTGGCGCAGCCCATGAGAACGTCGTCGGTGAGGTCCCAGTCGACCGTCGGGTTGCGCTCCATCAGGGCGGCCAGTGGCACGGCGGCCAGGTCATCGGGCCGTACGGCGGACAGAGCGCCTCCGTAGCGGCCGATGGGTGTTCTCACGTAGTCGACCAGGTAGGCGGTCATCGGGCCTCCGAGGCTGTTTTCGGTCGGTACCTCCCCGGAGTGCTAGCACAGAGGACCGTCAGCGAGGAACCGGGAGCCGGTGGCGACGAAGGAGAACAGGTCATGGGTCGATTCGACGGATCCGTAGTGATGGTCACCGGCTCGGCCCAAGGTATCGGCGCGGCCACCGTGGCCCGTTTCGTCTCCGAGGGGGCGCGGGTCGCCGCCGTGGACATCGACACCGCGGCCAACGAGTCCATGGCGGCCTCGGTCATCGGGGACAACCCGGGAGCGGAGATCGCCACCTACTCCTGTGACGTCGCCGATGCCGAGGCCCAGGGCGAGGTGTTCGCCGACGTGGTCCGGAGATGGTCCCGTCTGGACGTTCTGGTCACCTCGGCCGGTATCTACGTCGGGGGGCCCCTCGAGGAGATCCCCATGGACCGCTGGGAGTCGATAGTGGCGGTGAACCTCACAGGCGTGCTGGTCTCCAACCGTATGGCGGCCGGGCCGATGAAGGCCCAGGGCTCGGGGGCCATCGTCAACATCGCTTCCATGGCCGCCAAGACGAGTTGGCCGGAGTCGGCGGAGTACTCCGCGACCAAGAGCGGGGTGGTCGGTATCACCCGTTCGGCGGCGATGGAGCTCGGGCCTCACGGGATCACCGTCAACGCCCTGTGCCCGGGGAACACCCTGACCGCCATGGTGCGCAAGGTGGCCACCGAGATCGGGGGGACGCTGGGCATGACCGGTTCGGAATGGTTGGAGATGAGAGCGGCCGACACCGCCCTGGGGCGCCTCGCCGAGCCGTGGGAGATGGCCGGGATCATCGCCTTCCTGGCGTCACCCGATGCCCGCTACATAACCGGTCAGGCCATCGAGGCCGACGGGGGTCTGATCCTGAGCTGACGCGATTGGGGTCAACCGCTCAAGTCTCCACCCTTCGGCCCGACCTTGGGAATCGAAGGACGAAGCGAGGGTGAGATGCAGATCCTGGTCGTAGATGACAGTCCCGTGATGCGCAAGATCGTTCGTAGGACGCTGCGCCAGGCCGGATTCGGTGGGCATGACGTGGTCGAGGCCGGTGACGGGGTCGAGGCCCTGGCCGCCCTCGAGGAGGACGACTTCGACGTCGTCATGTCCGACTGGAACATGCCCAACATGTCGGGCATCGAGCTTCTCGAGGAGGTCCGAGAGAAGGGCAATCAGGTGACGTTCGGATTCGTCACCTCCGAATCCACCGCCCTCATGAGGGCCCGGGCCACGAGCTTCGGAGCCTCCTTCTTCATAACCAAGCCGTTCACTGCCGAGACGTTCGAGGACGCTCTCGCCGACACCCTGGACTAGAGCATGCAGTTTCCCGACAAGACCGCCATGGCCGAGACCTTCGAGATGATGCTGGGCAAGGAGGTCGACATCGTCGAGGTCCCCCACGGTGTCGTCAAGGACCGCCACCCCAAGACCACATACGTGTATCTCAACGACTCCGACGAACCGACGATCCTGGTGGAGGCCGACCTCTCCCTGGCCCACGCCGCCGGAGCCGCCATGGCCCTGATCCCCCCGTCGCGGGCCTCCGACGCCACCGAGGCCGGGGAGCCCGACGTCGAGCTCCTGGCCAACTTCAAGGAGGTCATCAACATCCTCTCGGCCCTGCTCAACGATCGCAACGACGTACATGTCCGCCTCGATCCCCACGAGACGGAGATGACCGGGCCCCCGCCCACCGATCTCCAGGCCGTGTTCGAGATCGAGATCGATCGCTACGACAGCGGCCGTATCGGCTTCGGCGCCTACTGAGCCCCGAGCCTCAGCCCGCAGGACCCGCACCAACCCCCCGAGAGGACCCCCAATGGACGAACTCGACGAGATCATTGCCGAGTTCCTGGTCGAGAGCAGCGAGAACCTCGACCGCCTGGACAACGAGTTCATAGATCTCGAAGAGGATCCGACCGCCACCGAGGTCCTCGGGAGCATCTTCCGGACCATCCACACCATCAAGGGGACGGCCGGTTTTCTGGGGTTCGCCAACCTCGAGTCGGTGTCCCACGCCGGGGAGAACCTGCTCAGCAAGCTCCGCGACGGGGTCATGACCCTGGACTCCGAACTCACCGACGTCCTTCTGGCCATGGTCGACGCCATCAGGGCGATGCTGGCCGCGATAGAGGAGACCGGATCGGAGTCCGAGGGTGACTTCTCCGAGCTGATAGCCAAGCTGAGCGCCTACGCCTCCGGTGAGCGGCCGGTCGCCGCCTCACCGGCAGATGAGGCCGAGCAGCCCCCGACGGAATCGGAGCCGGCGGGGGAAGCAGCCCTCGCGCCGGATTCCGATGACGCGCCCGCCGCGGAGACCGCGGAGAGTTCCGAGGTGGACACCGGTTCGGACGCGCTGGCCGCCGGGACCCCGGAGAGTTCCGAGGTGGACACCGGTTCGGACGAGCCGGCCGCCGGGACCGCGGAGAGTTCCGAGGTGGACACCGGTTCGGACGAGCCGGCCGAATCCGGGGTGGAACCGGAGGCCGGGGCGGCTTCCGGAGCCCCCGAGCCGGCGGCAGCGACCGAACCGGCCAAGAAGGCGGCCCGGGCGCCCAGTCAGGCCGACAGCTCCATCCGGGTCGACGTCGGGCTTCTGGACCAGCTCATGAACCTGGTGGGGGAGCTGGTCCTGGCCCGCAACCAGATCCTGCAGCACACCTCGCTGAACATGGACGCCACCCTGCTGGCGACCACCCAGCAACTCAATCTGATCACCAGCGAACTCCAGGCGGGGGTGATGAAGACCCGCATGCAGCCCATCGGCCATCTGTGGGCCCGATTCCCCCGGGTCGTCAGGGACCTGTCGAACACCTGCGGCAAGAAGGTCCGCCTCCAGATGGAGGGCACCGACACCGAGCTCGACAAGACCATCCTCGAAGCGATCAGGGACCCACTGACCCACATCCTGCGGAACTCCGTCGACCACGGCATCGAGAGCCCTCCCGATCGCAAGGCCGTGGGCAAGAACGAGACCGGGTTGCTGAGGCTCCGGGCCTACCACGAAGGCGGCCAGGTCATCATCGAGATCGTCGACGACGGCAAGGGACTCGACGTGGCCAGGATCGCCGAGAAGGCGGTCGCCAAGGGCCTCATCACCCCGGACCGTCTGGCCCGCATGACCGACCGGGAGATGGCCAACCTGGTGTTCCTGGCCGGGCTCTCGACCGCCGAGGCGGTCACCAACGTCAGTGGCCGCGGAGTCGGCATGGACGTCGTGAAGCGCAGCATCGAGGAGATCGGCGGCACCGTCGACATCCAGACCGAGCTGGGCGTCGGAACGACCCTGACCCTGAAGATCCCCCTCACCCTGGCGATCATCCCCGCCCTCAGCGTCACCTGCGACGACCACCAGTACCTGGTTCCCCAGGTCAGCCTGGTGGAGTTGCTGCGGATAGATCCGTCGTCCTCCGCCCCCGGAATAGAGAATGCGGGGGGATCACCGGTCTACCGGCTCAGGGGCGATCTGCTGCCCATCGTGTACCTGCGAGACGTGCTGGGTCTGGAGAGGCCCCACGAGGACAGCGACGAGGTGCACAACATCGCTGTTCTGCACGCCGACGGGGTCACCTTCGGGCTGGCCGTGGACTCGGTCAACAACACCGAGGAGATCGTGGTCAAGCCCCTCGGTCCCCACCTGAAGATCATCGACGCCTTCTCCGGTACGACCATCATGGGCGACGGGACGGTGGCCCTCATACTGGACGCCGCGGGCATCGCCCGGGGCGCCGGCCTCCTCATCGACGAGGCCACCGATCCCCTGGCCGAGACCCTCGACGAGGTCCAGGGCAGCTCGGGCGACCGCCATTCCGCTCTCATCTGCACCGTGGGTGGCCAGCGCATCGCAATCCTGCTGGAGCTCATCACCCGGTTGGAGGAATTCTCCTGGGACGCAGTGGAGAAGGCGTCGGGCCGTGAGGTCATCCAGTACCGCGGACGGCTCCTGAACCTGGTGAACCTCACCGATGTCGTAGCCGGCGCCGACGATTCGGCCGGGTCGAGGTCGAAGAACCTCACTGTTCTGGTTCATGAGGCCGGGGACCGCTTCTACGGACTCGTCGTCGACGACATCCTCGATGTCCACGAGGCGGACCTGGCCGCGGCCGAACCGGGGCTGGTGCCCGGAGTGCTCTGTTCGACCCCCATCAGGGGCAAGGTCACCGATGTGATCGACATCGGGGCCGTCATCGAGTCGGTGATTCCCTCCGAAAGGGTCGGTGTCTGATCCCATGACCGAAACCATGACCTCCCCCGCAGCGGAGAACATCGAACTCGCCGGACCCGAGACGCCCATTGAGAGGCTGCTGGCCACGTTCATCGTGGGCGACACCCACTTCGGCGTCGACGCCCTCCAGGTGCAGGAGGTGCTGCGGCACCAGCCCATGACCACAGTCCCCCTGGCCCCGGCCGACATCAGGGGACTCATCAACCTCAGGGGTCAGGTCGTCACGGCCATGGACCTGCGCCGTCGCCTCGACATCAGCGGCGACACCGATCCCACCGAGGCCATGAACGTGGTCGTGCGGACCGACGACGGGCCCATCAGCTTCCTGGTGGACGCCATCGGCGACGTGCTCGACACCTCGGGCCGAGAACTCCATCCCGCCCCCGAGACGCTGCGTGAGCCGCTGCGCTCACTCGTCACGGGAGTTCACCAGCTGGACGAGGACCTGCTCCTCGTCCTCGATGTGAAGGCCACATGTCGTCCCGCCGGGCGGGGCTCCGATCAGGGCCAACCGACTTGACGCCGACGGAATTCCAGACGCCGAACACCCAGACCCAGTACGAAACCCAGCAGAGGAACCAGGAACAGGAAATGTTGACAGACGCCGAAGCTTCAGAGAACGAAACGGGGGCGGCCGATGTGAGTCCGGGCCTGCTCGAGCTGGCCCTGGCCCAGTCCCCGGTGGGAACGGTCATCGCCGACTCCGACATGGTCATCCGGGCCGTCAACGACACCGCCATCGAACTGCTGTCCGATCCCTCGGGTCTGCTTCCCTACGACCCGGCCCTGCTCAGCGGGTTGATGCTCGACGTGCTTCCGGGAGCCGATCGGGCCGAGCTGTCGGTGCTCACCGACACCCGGGAGTGGACCGAGACGGTCGCCGGGCGAGAGGTGGAGTTCCAGGCGGTTCCCGTACGCACCCCGGCGGGGGAGAGGGCCGGCTTCGTGCTTCACGTACGCCCGGCCGCCACCGCCGCCCCGGCGGCCGAGGTGGTCGACGCCGCCGCCGATCTGGCCGGATTCGACGCCTCGATGTTCCGCTCGATGCTGGACCACGCCCCGATCAACGTGATGTTCGCCGACCGCGACCTGGTGCTGCGCTACATGAACCCGGCCTCGACCCACACCCTCGAGAAGCTGGAGCACCTGCTACCGGTCCCGGTGTCGGAGATCGAGGGCAGTGTCATCGACATCTTCCACAAGCATCCCGAGCATCAGCGGCGGCTACTGGCCGATCCCTCCAATCTGCCGATGAGGGCCACGTTCCGCCTCGGCCCCGAGACCCTGTCCCAGATGGTCAGCCCCATCTTCAACGCCGCCGGTGAGTACGTGGGGGCGATGGCCACGTGGCAGGTGATCACCGAACAGGTCGCAATCCTCAAGGCCATCGAGGCCGCCGCCCGCGGTGACCTCACCCAGGAGATCAAGCTGGAGTCCGACGACATCTTCGGGGACATGGCCACCGGCCTGCGTCACCTGCTGAGCAACCTCCGGGAGAGCATCTCGGAGATCGTGGGCAACTCCCACGGGTTGCTGGCCTCCTCCGAGGGCCTCAAGGAGGTGTCCGACCACATGCAGGCCTCGGCGGAGGAGAACTCGGCCCAGGCCACGGTGGTGTCGGAATCGTCGGAGCACGTGAGCGCCAACATCGGCACCGTGGCCAGCGCCACGGAGGAGATGGCGGCGAGCATCAAGGAGATCGCCCAGAACGTCAACATGGCCGCCGAGGTGGCCGGTACCGCGGTGATGACCGCCGGTGACGCCAACCGCACCATCGCCAAGCTGGGTGAGAGCTCGGCGGAGATCGGGCAGATCATCAAGGTCATCAGTTCAATCGCCCAGCAGACGAACCTGCTGGCTCTCAACGCCACCATCGAGGCGGCCCGGGCCGGCGAGGTCGGCAAGGGATTCGCCGTGGTGGCCAACGAGGTCAAGGAGCTGGCCAAGGAGACCGCGGTGGCCACCGAGGACATCAGCCACAAGATCGAGGTCATCCAGAGCGACACCACCAGTGCGGTGGAGGCCATCGCCAACATCTCGGGGATCATCGACCAGATCGCCGACATCCAGACCTCCATCTCGGGGGCCGTGGAGGAGCAGGCGGCCACGACCAGCGAGATCGGCCGGAGCGTCAACGAGGCGGCCCGCGGCAGCTCGGAGATAACGGAGAACATCACCCATGTCGCCGAGGGAGCGACTCAGATGTCACAGAGCGCAGCCAAGGCCCACGAGGCCTCCAACGCCCTGGCCGGCATGGCCTGGGATCTCCAGGCCCTGGTCCAGAAATTCACGGTCTGAGCCGGGCTCCCAGCGTCCGCTACGAACGAAACGGTGTGTGGTGTGTTGAACGAATCCGATGAAGAGGAGTCCCGTCGATGATCCGGGTCCTGATAGTGGACGACGCCGCCGTGGTGCGCCACATCCTCAAGGACGTGATCGACGCCGAGGACGACATGGTCGTCGTGGGTGCCGCCGCCAATGGCCAGGCCGGATTGACGATGATGCACGAGCTGACTCCCGACGCCGTGGTCATGGACATCGAGATGCCGGTCATGACCGGCCTCGAGGCGCTCACGGTGCTCCGGGAGGAAGGTAACAAGATCCCCGTGATCGTCTTCAGCACCGTCACCGACAGAGGGGCGGAGGCGACGATCGACGCCCTGGCCCTGGGAGCACGCGACTATGTGACCAAGCCCTCCAAGGTCGGCAACTTCGTCGAGGGTGTCGCCCAGGTCCGTGAGGAGCTCCTGTCCCGGATCCGCATGTTCGTCGGTGAACACGACCGGGCGTTGGCCCGCCGGGCCCAGAGACCCCCGTCCGCCCCGGCCGCTCCCACCACCGATGCGGCGGCATCGCCACCGGCCGATGGGCCCCGGGGTGAGCGCTCCTCGGACGCACCTCCAGCCGCAGGGTCGGTCCGGCCCGCCACGCCGGCTCCGGCTCCCCGCCCGGCTCCGGTGGCACCCCCCGCTGTCTCCCGACCCCGGCGAGCCCCCGGCTCCAGGATCGAGATACTGGCCATCGCCTCGTCCACCGGCGGGCCCGGGGCCCTCGAGGAGGTCCTCTGCGGTCTTC
>DRKF01000527.1 GCA_011051915.1 Acidimicrobiales bacterium
AATCCGACATCGGACCGATCGGCCAGTTCCTCGATCTCGGGCGCCCTCTCGATGAGGGTTCCCACGTGGGGATGAAAGGCCTGGATGAGGCCGTGACGGGCGACGATCTCGTCGATTCGCCCCAGAGCCATGACCATGTGGTCCCATTCCGGATCCGACATCGGGCCGGGGGGACTCCAGTCGAGATCCACCACGGCGGCGGTGGAGATGGTCGTGGCCCCACCGGCGGCCAGGGCCCGGGAGGAGGTCTCGACCTCGGCGAGGGTCCGTTCGAGGTCGGCGGGGCGGTGCAGCACCACCGGCAGGAACCCCCCGACCGCCCTCATGGAGTAGCGCCGCAGGAGGGCCACCAGCTTCTCGGGTTCGTCGGGGAGGTAACCCTCGGGACCCACCTCGGTGGCCACCAGTCCCAACCGGGCCATCTGGGCCAGCACCTGTTCGCGGGCGAGTTCGCGTCCCCAACCGGGAACCTCGCACACCCCCCACGAGATGGGGGCGCCGGCGAGGCGGGCCACGAACCGCGACCAGGAATCGGGCCCGGCTCCTGGACCCGGTGCTGTCCTCTCGACCGCTTGGCCCAAGACCCTCGCTCCCCTGATCGTCTCACGACTGGCCGTCAACTCACCCGAGCCGATTAGAGCGCTCTAATGGCCCAGGCCCTTGGAGCGCTCCAATCAACGGGAATGCCCGATACTCTAGGCGCGGCAGGTGACCTGTCAAGCCATTCCGCCCGCGACCCCACGGAGGCCCGAGAACTCCATGTCACCACCAACCATGGAGGACGTGGCCCGAGCCGCCGGGGTCTCACGGGCTCTGGTTTCGCTGGTCATGCGCCAGGCACCCAATGTCTCCGATGAGCGGAGAGCCCGGGTGATCGCCGCGGCCGAGGAACTCGGCTACCGGCCCAACGCCGTGGCCCGCAGCCTGGCCAGTCGCCGGACCCACACCATCGGAGTCCTGCTCAACGATCTCCACAACCCGTTCTTCGCCGATTCCGCCGACGGGATCATCGAGGAGGCCTCGAGTGCCGGCTACCAGGTGTTGATGGCCACGGGCACCCACGTGAACCAGAGCCACACCGCGGCCATCGAGTCCTTTCTCAATGCCCGCGTCGACGGGATCATCCTGGTCGGTCCCCGTTTCACGCCCGAGCAGATCAGCGACATGGCGTCCCACGTGCCCGTGCTGACGCTGGGCTCTTCCTCCGACGGTCACGGGGTGGACTCGGTCAAGAACGACGAGTACCGGGGAGCCTGCCTGGCGGTGGAGCACCTGGCCGGCCTGGGGCACACCAGGATCACCCACGTCAGCGGCGGTCGCGGAGCCGGTGCGGACAGTCGCCGCCAGGGCTACGCCCGGGCCATGGCCGATCTCGGACTCGCCGACCACGTCGACGTTGTCGTGGGCGATTTCACCGAGGAGTCCGGGGCCGAGGCCGCCGACGAGCTGCTCAAACGCGCCGAACTACCCACCGCGGTGTTCTCCGCCAACGACATCCAGGCCGCCGGGTTGATGGGCCGCCTCGCCGAGGCCGGGATCGGGGTGCCCGAGATGGTGTCGGTGGTCGGATACGACGACACCACCTTCGCCGGGCTCTACCAGCTCTCCTTGACCACCATCCACCAGCCGGTCGCCGAGATGGGCCGGCAGTCGGTCAGGAGTCTCCTGGACCGAATGGTGGGTGGCCGCACTGAACCCCGCAAGCTGGTGATCGAGCCGTCACTGGTCGTCCGACGGAGTACGGCCCCACCCCGATGAGCCCGAGGGGCCCGATGATCCCGCCCCCGAGACGGTGGGCCCCGACCGCCCTGGCGTTGCTGGCGGCCCTGGCCGTCGTCACCGCCGGCTGCGCCGCGGGGAAGGGGACGGAAGTGTCCGGACCCCGGTTGCCCGATCTGGTGGAGGTCTCCGGTGCGGGTTGCCGGATCGACGGCCACGGAGTCGGCTTCGTGGTCGAGGACGGACTGGTGTTGACCGTGGCCCACGCCGTTACCGGATCCGACGAGGTCTCCGTGACCTCACCCACCGCGGTCCTGTCCGGCCGGGTGGTGCTGTTCGATCCGCTTCGTGACGTGGCTCTGGTGTCGGTGCCCGATCTCGGCCTGACACCGGTCGTGTTGTCCGGGGCCGAGGTTCCGGACGTCGCGGGGGTGGCACTGCCACGCGATCCCGCCCACCCCGAATCCCCGCAGCTCGACCCGGACGCCGTCCCCCATCTGGCTCCCGCCCGGCTGCTCCGCCTCATCGACGCCAACACCACCGGCATCTACCGCCGCCGCGACGTCCACCGTGAGATGCTCGACATCGACTTCGACGCTTCACCCGGCGATTCGGGGGCTCCGGTGCTGGACCCCGACGGCCGGGTGGTCGGTATGGTCCAGAGTGTCGTCGAGGGAGGTGGTCGGTCCCTCGCCCTGCGCAGTACCGAGCTGGTCCGCAGCCTCGGCGACCCACGGTCTCCGGTGGGGACCACGGAGTGTCTCCGCTAGGAGGCCGCCTCACCCCGGCTGATCTGGGGCCGGAACAACCGGAGGCGGCTCGGGGGCCAGCTCGCCCTCGTTGATCAGGAGTTCGATCTCGGCGATGGTGGGCATGGCGTCGGCGCACATCAGCCGGGACGCCACCAGTGCCCCCGCCGCGTTGGCGAACCTCATCGTGGCCTCCAACGGCCAGTCGCCGAGCAGACCGTGGACCAGGGCTCCGCCGAAGGCGTCTCCCGCCCCCAGACCGCAGACCACAGGCACGGGGGTGGGGGGCACCACACACCTCTCCCCCGAGGCCGACACGGCGAGCACTCCGTCGCCACCCATCTTCACCACCGCCAGATCCACCCCGGATCCGATCAGGGCCTCCGCCGCCGCCTCGGGGTCCGCTGTCCCCACCGTGACCAGGCACTCCTCACGGTTCCCCACGGCCACGGTCGCCAGGGCCAGAGCCGGGCGTATCGCCGCACCGGCCTGTTCCGGTGAAGACCAGAACTGGGGGCGGTAGTCGAGGTCGAGCACCGTGTGGCCCTGCGCCCCCCGCCGGGCCAGGGCCTCCATCACCGTGGTCCGGCTGGGTTCGAACGCGAACCGGGAGCCCGGTACCCACATGAGCTCCACCCCCTCGACCAGTTCGGCGGCCAGCTGCTCGGGGGCGATGAACTCGTCGGGGGCCCGGGGTTCCCGGTAGAAGATGATCCGGGGGTCCTCCGGTGGATCCAGCTCGGCGAAGGCCAGCGGGGTTCTCAGCCCCTCGTGACGTAGCACCCCGGTGGTGTCCACCCCGAAAGCGGTGAGCACGGCCTCGAGGTAGTCACCGAAGGGATCGTCGCCCACCCGGGTCACCACGGCCGAGCTGTGTCCCAGCCGGGAGGCGGCGATCGCCACGTTGGTCGCCGTGCCCCCGATCGACTTGCGGAACGTCCTCACCTGGGGGATGGGAACCTCCTGCTCGGCGTAGAGGTCGACGCTGATGCGGCCCACGGTGAGTACCCGAGGCATGCCCATGGTGATCCCTCCGACCACTGA
>DRKF01000528.1 GCA_011051915.1 Acidimicrobiales bacterium
CAGCTTCTCCAGGCCCCGGATCTGACCCTCGACCCGGCGCAGCCGGTGGATCACGTCCTGGCTGATGTCCTCAGGAAACTGCATGGCCCCGATGCTACCGCCTCCCCCATACCCCGGGGGGTACTTGACCCGATGCGAGAATGTACGTACAATCGTACTACTGCACAAATGGGGGAAGTACCCCCGTCGCCCTCAGGAGACCGAAACACCACATGAGTCCCAAGTCCCTCCCCGTGAACGACTACGAGATCATCCTCCGCGAGGGGGGAACGATCATCGACGTCCGCGAAAGCGACGAGATCGCCACCGGCACCCTTCCCGGCGCCGTCCACATCCCCCTGGGGCAGATCCCTTCCCGAGCCTCGGAGATCGACCGCAGTCGCCCCGTGGCTCTCCTGTGCCGGAGCGGGGCCCGTAGCGGACAGGCAGCCGTGTATCTGGCCCAGTCCGGATTCGACGAGGTCATCAACCTCGACGGCGGAATGCTCGCCTTCCGGGGAAACTGATACCCCAATTCCGACTACTGGACGACATGTTCAGCCATAATTCAATTGTCTTCGACCCCGGGGTGAATCAAATGCTCTTCAACCAGTACTACCTGGAATGTCTGTCCCACGCCTCCTACCTCGTCGGCGACGAGACCACGGGTAGGGCCGTGGTCGTCGACCCCCAGCGGGACATCGCCGAGTACCTCGCCGACGCCGAGGCCAACAACATGGCCATCGAGCTGATCATCGAGACCCATTTCCACGCCGACTTCCTGTCCGGCCACCTCGAGCTGGCCGAGGCCACCGGGGCCCGAATCGTCTACTCCTCTGTGGCCCAGCCCGACTTCGACTTCATGCCCGTCGACGACGGTGAGGTCTATTCCCTCGGTGATGTGATCCTGGAGTTCCGTCACACCCCGGGCCACACCCCCGAGTCGATGAGCATCGTCGTGCGCGAACACGCCGCCGACGAGCTGCCCTGGGCCGTGCTCACCGGTGACACCCTGTTCATCGGCGACGTCGGCCGGCCCGACCTGCTCGCATCCATCGGCTATTCCCGTGAGGAACTGGCCGACATGCTCTACCACAGCCTTCACGAGAAGATTCTCACCCTCCCCGACGAGACCCGGGTGTATCCGTCCCACGGAGCCGGATCGGCCTGCGGCAAGAACCTCTCCGAGGAACTGTGGTCCACCATCGGCGACCAGCGCCGCACCAACTACGCCGTGGCCGCACCCGACGAGCAGACGTTCATCGCCCTGGTGACGGAGGGGCAACCCCCCGCTCCGGGCTACTTCGGCTACAACGCCGATCTGAACCGTCGCAACCGCGAGCTGCTGGACGAGGGCACGCCGCCCGAACCCATGACCTGGGACCAGATGGTCCAGGCCTGCGAGAACGGCGCGGTGCTCATCGACGGGCGGGATCCCGAGGAGTTCGCCACCGGCCACATCGCCGGGGCGATCAACATCGGCCTCGACGGCCGCTACGCCGAGTTCGCCGGTTCCGTCGTCCAGCCCCATGACGAGATCGTTCTCATGATCGAGCCCGGTGAGGAACTGCAGGCCAAGAATCGCTTGGCCCGCATCGGGTTCGACCGGGTCCTGGGGTACCTGGACAACCCCTTCGCCGCCATGATCGAGCACTCCGATCGGGTTCACCGGGCCTCGAGACTCACCGCCCCGGCCTTCGCCGAGATCCGACCCGAACTGGGTGAGGTCCAGCTGATCGACGTTCGCAACCCCGGCGAGTTCGAGGACGGCACGATCGAGGACGCCACCAACGTTCCCGTGGGGCAACTGCCGACCCGGATCGGGGAACTCGACCCCGAGCGCTGCACGGTCGTCTTCTGTGCCGGAGGCTACCGGTCCTCCGTGGCGGCCTCACTGCTGCGCCGAAACGGCTTCGAGGACGTCTCCGACATCATCGGCGGCTACGAGGCCTGGAGGGAACTGGTTCAACCCGCCTGAGGAGGCCGCCCCTCAGCCCCCTGTTACCGCCACGGCCACTGCGACTGTCCCCGTCGCGGCGGGTCAGTCGCAGGCGTAGTAGTGACTCTCGAGCAGGAGACAGCCTCCGCGGGACCGGAACGGCCCGTGGGGAGCCCCGGGCGGCCGACAGGCCCAGGTGGCCCCCTCGAACGTCTCGTCGCCGACGATCAGGTCCCCCGACAGCAGGTAGACCTCCTCCCAGTGGTCATGGACGAACGGGGTGGTGGTGAACGCCCCCGGGTCGAAACGCAGCAACCGGGTGCGGCTGCCGGTACCCGCCTCCTCGTCGAGATCCGATGCCAGCACCTTCTGACGTATCCCCGACGGGTATCCGGCGGGAACCTCCCAGCCCGACTCCAGGTCCAGTCGGTGAAACTCCAGATGGGGCTTGCTCACAGCACGAACCTCCCGAGGCCAACTACGGTCCTTCCATGTTGTCCCTCAGCGACTTCCTCGTCGAACACGAATCGGAGATTCTCCACATTCGGCGCCCCGTGGACCTCGACGATGTCGGCGCCCTCACCGCCCAGACCAGTACCCCCTGCCGCAGTGACACCGTGCTGTTCCACGAGCTGAGGGGCTACGAGGGGTGGCGGCTCGTGGATCACCTGTTCGTCGACCGGGCCGCCCAGGCCCGGGTGCTCCATTGTGATCCCACCGAGGTGGTACCGAGCCTGGTCCGGGTCCTCGAGCACGGACCCCGTCCCCTGGTGGAGGTCGACGACGCCCTCCACCATCACCGGATCCTGCTGGGTGACGACGTCGACCTGGGCATCCTCCCGATCCCCACCCACACCGACCGGGACCCCTACCCCTACTGCACGAACTTCGCCGTTCACCGCGATCCCGAGACCGGTCAGTGGAATCAGATGAATCCGCGCTGCGGTGTGCTGGGACGCCGTGAGATGGTCTCCTCATTCGTGACCCCGACCGCCAACGGGATCCTGGCCCGTCACCGGGCTACAGGTACACCCATGCCCCAGGCCATCGTGATCGGGGCCCACCCGGCGTGGGAACTGGCCGGGGTCTACACCCATCCCCACGAAGGCTGGTGGGAACTCGAGCTCTTCGAGGCCATCACCGGACACCCCGGTGAGATGGTGCGGTGCCGGACCGTCGACCTGATGGTGCCCGCCGATGCCTCCGCCGTCATCGAGGGTTTCGTCCATCCGACACGCACCGCCCAGGACGGCCCCTCCCCGGGGCCCACCATGCTCTTCACACCCGGGCCCAATCAACAACCGGTGTTCGAGGTCACCGCCATCACGATCTCCGCCGACCCGGTGATGCGCAATCATCAGATGACCCCGTTCACCGATCATCAGGAGCTGCCGCGGCTGTTCCACGAGGCCATCATCTACCGGCGCCTCTTGGGCATGGGAATCGGCATACGTGATGTGGCTTTCATCCAGGGAGGCGGAGCACTCACCTGCGTGATCCAGGTCGAGCCCTCGATCGACGGTCAGGTCACCGACGCCCTCCTTCAGGTGATGGGCTCGTCGTTCACCAACACCAAGATGGTCGTCGCCGTCGATCCCGATGTGGACATCTACGACTACCGGGACCTCATGTACGCCATGGCCACCAGGGTGGATCCCGCCCGCGACGTCCTGATCGTGCCCCACACACGTGGATGGGTGTTCGACCCCTCGGCCCAACCGTTGGTGGGTGCCTTGCCCAATACCGAGTCCTCCCGGTTCCCCTCGCTGGGGAGCCGTTGGGGCGTCGACGCCACCAAACCCGTGCCCTACCGCTCCTCGGAGAGGGAACGATTCGAGAGGGCCTGGCCCAAGAACTGGGGCCGGGTCGACCTGGCCGACTACCTCGATCCCGATTCCCGGCCCACGACCTCCACCTCGTAGCTCAGGTCGATCCGCCGGCCCGTCACCGGGTCCTCGAGGCCGGCGGTGAAGTGGTCCGAGGGTCGGATCCCCCCGATCGCGGGCACGGTGCCACAGAGCATCACGAAGCTGTCCGGAGCGCCATCGGCACCCAGCCGGGCCAGCAGTTCCATCGGCTCCAGGAGCTCGGCGGCGGATCCGTCCTGATACCGCTCGCCTGCGCCGATACGACTGCGAAGACGAAGACGGTCCCAGTGGCCGACGACCGAATCCAGGGACCACAGTTCCGTGGCCAGAACCTTGGGACAGACATGCTTGGACGCCCAGATGTCGACCGACTCCACATCCCGGTCGGTGTGATCGGAGGCCAGGGTCACGTATCGCCGGCCCCGATGGACGACCAGGGCGATCTCGGCCTCGCCGGAGGTGTTCTCGCCCGCGACGTGAACTTCGCTGCCGGTGGTGAGGATCCACGGCGGGAATCGGTAGAACACCGGCACTTCCCGGGGGCAGGGGATTCCCTCCGCCTCCAGTTCGGCGATGTGGGCCCGGACCGCGTCGCGGTCCCGCCCCGTGAACCCGGCCACGATCACCACGGACGGCTCGAAAAGCCCCTGCGGTGTCTCGATCGAGAAATCCATGGAACGACGCTAGACGCCGCAGGGCCAGAACGCCTTCTCGCGGAGGGCGAGTTCAGGGTGGTGAACTCAGCTCCCCAGGAGGGACAGGAGGATCTCCTCGGCCACCTCGAAGGAGAAGTGCCTGCGACCCACCGCGTAGTTGTGCTCCACGATCTCCTCGACCAGACCGGGATCGTCGAGTAGATCGGTCACCGCGGCGAGCGTCCCCGATGTGACCTCCCCGTCGATCTCCACGGCCCGTACCCCGGTGGGGGCGATGTCCGCCGTGTAGACGGGATAGCGATTGACCATCAGGGGTCGCCGGAAGTACATCGCCTCCAGCAGCGCGTTGCCGAAGCCCTCGATTCGAGAGGGATAGCAGACCAGGTCGGCGGCGGCATAGGCGTCGGCCAATGCCGGGGTTCCGGGCTCCCCCACCGGCGCCAACCGGAGATCGACCTGGCGGGACTCGGCCAGGCGGCGGAGATCCTCCAGGTAGCGACCTCCCTCGTCGAGTTCGGGGTGGGTTATCGCCACACAGGGGTGTCGCGAGGCCAGCCGGGCGGCCAGCTCGATGGTGTGCTCGATTCCCTTGCGGGGGATGATCCGGGTCGGTTGCAGAAGCACCAGACGGGTGGGGCCGACTTCGAGGTGGCGACGGAAGAGGCCCGCGTCGCCGGGATCGGGGGGATGGGCGAAGTCCATGATGTTCGGCAGCACGGTCGAGGGAAGGGACCGTCGGGCCGCCAGTTCCGCCCGGGCCGGGGTGTTGATGACCAGATGTCTCACCTCGGGCAGGTTCGGGGGAAAGCACCGATGGAGGATGTCGGGGACCGCGGTGGGCGAGAACCTCTTCCTCTCCCAAGCGAAGTCGTGGTGGTGCGCCACCGCCGCCATCCCCGTGGAGGCCAGAAAGTCGGTTAGCCCGACGCCCAGAGGGATCTGCATGGGAATGGCCAGGCAGTTCTGGGGAAACAACAGCTCTATGGCGTACTCCTCCACGAACCGGCCCAGGGCCGATTCGATGTCGGCGGCCCGATCCGCGATCTGTTCCCTCACCTCCGGCGGGGCCTCGACGCGACCGAAGCAGAGCCGCTCCAGATCACGGTTCTCGGGGGTGTCGAAGTGGGCCCGGGGAAACTCCAGACCGGGTTCGATACCGGCCCCCAGCTCGCCGGCGAACCAGAAGATCTCGTGACCGGCCCGGCGCAGGATCAGGGCCAGCTTCTCCGTCTCCAGGGTCACACCGTCCAGTCCCCCGAAACGGGTGGAGACGAAACCGATTCTCATGGCGGGGGTGTCAACCCTTGACCCCACCGGCTGTGAGCCCCTGGGTCATGAACCGTTCGGCTATGAAGAACAACAGGATCACCGGGATGGAGATGATCACCGATCCGGCCATGAGCAGGGTACGGGGGACCTCGATGGAGTCGAGCTGCTGCACCCCCAGGGAGATGGTCCACAGGTCCCGGTTGTCCAGCACGAACAGCAGGGCGTAGAGGAACTCGTTCCAGGCGATCATGAACACGAACAACCCGGTGGCGGCGATGGACGGGGCGGCGAGGGGTATCGTCACCCTGCGGATGACGCCCAGGCGGCTCAGTCCGTCGATCATGCCCGCCTCCTCGAGTTCTATGGGGATGGTCTCGAAGTAGTTGCGCAGCATGTAGAGCGCCACCGGCAGGGACTGGGCCAGATACACGACCATCAGGCTGACCAGTGAGCTCCGCAGCCCGATCCGCGAGAAGAGGACGAACAGGGGGATGGCGATGACGATGGCGGGGAAGAGATAGATGATGATGATCCCCAGATTCACCGTGCGCCGTCCGAAGAAGTCGAGGCGGGCCACGGCGTAGGCGGCCATTACTCCGACGGTGAGGGTGGTCGCCACGGTCACCAGGCTCACCTGCAGGGAGTTGCGGATGAACACCTGGAAGCCCTGACCCCCCTGGTCCTCGGGTCGCAGCACCGCCCGGTAGGACTCGAAGCTGGTGATCTGCTTCCAGCTCGGGAACAGGTTGCCCGGATCCTGCAGCAGCTCCGATATCGGCTTGAACGACAGGGAGATGATGTAGATCAGCGGGAACACCGTGATCACCAGGAAGAAGGCGATGCTGATCCACTTCAGTATCCCGAAGAACCTCTCCTCGAACTCGGCCCTGGTCATGGCCGCCCCTCCTTCCATCCGGTCGCCGCCTCCACCCGCTCTGCTGTCATTGCCGTCATTGCGAGGTGTCCTTTCCGGCACCGATGGCGAAGTAGACGATCACGAACAGAACCAGGAACCCGGCCAGTACCAGCGAGAGGGCGGCGGCGGATCCGACATCGGCCCGGCCCAGGAGCCAGTCGATGACCTTGGTCGACACCACCTGGGTCCCCGCTGCCCCTCCCGTCAGCAGGAACACATCGTCGAACTTGTTGAACGTGAATATGAACCTCAGCAGGAACAGCACCGCCAGCACGGGACGGAGCTGGGGCAGGGTGACATAGACGAACCGCTGGCTGATGGTGGCCCCGTCCACCAGGGCCGCCTCGTTGAGGTCCTCGGGGATGGCCTGAATTCGGGCCAGCAGGAACAGATAGGCGAATGGGAAGTAGCGCCAACCCTCGAAGAGGATCACCGCACCCAGGGCGAGGGGCAGGGTGAGGTGCCAGGGTCCCAGCCCCAGCACGAAGTCGCGGCGACCCAGATAGTCGACCCGGGGCAGGCCCAGATTCGACTGCCATTCGTTGGCTATGCCGAACGTCGGGTTCAGCATCATCTTCCAGGCGAAGGCCACGGCTATGACCGGGGCGACGTAGGGGAACAGCATCAGGCCCCGGACCATGGTGCGACCCCGGAACGCCTTCTGCATGATCAGGGCCGCCCACAGGCCCATGGCGATCGACAGAGTCGTACCCACGATGGTGTAGATGAACGTGGTCTTGATCACCGTCCAGAAGTCACGGG
>DRKF01000529.1 GCA_011051915.1 Acidimicrobiales bacterium
TGATGAGGTGCGAGCGGGGATGGGTCGGCGCTCCTCGAAGACCCAGACCGAACGGTGGATACAGGCCTGCGGCGCGGTCGGGATCCACTAGCCGCCACCAAAGCGGGGCACCAACGGCTGCACCCGCCGAGACTGCCCTGATCCCAATCCTGATCTGGTGAACCGACAGTTCTGTCCCGATGGTCCCGACGGGCTCTGGGTGATGGACGGTGTGCGCGATCAGTGAAACCTGGGATCTGCGATCAACGAAAGCCGGGTTCGGTGGGGTGGAGTTGTTCCTCTTGACATCTCACTGAAGAGCGTGTGGCCCCTCCAGCCTGTCGAGCGACCAAGCAACGACAGAGACGCTGGAGGGACCGCTGCTCATGATGACGCAGGAGGAATACATGGACGTGTTGGCGATGAAGCGCCAGGGCTTGTCGTACGTGGAGATCGGCGAGAAGCTTGGGTATCACCCGGACACGATCTCGAAGTGGGTGAAGGCCGGCGGACCGCCGGCCGCCCGGACGGTTGCCGACGAGGACCGGGTCGTGGATCCGGTGTGGGCTGACCGGCTGGGCGAGCTGCTGGTCGGGAACCCGAAGCTGTTGGCGAAATCGTTGTTCGAGATCATCTCGGCCGAGGGTTTCGAGGGCTCCTATCCGTCGGTGGTGCGCTGGGTCCGTGAGCAACGAGGCCCCCGGTTCCGGCGTGCGGACGGGGCGTCGGTGCCGATCGAGACCGCCCCGGGTGAGGAGGCCCAGTTCGACTTCTCGGACTGCTCGACGTGGTCCCAGCAGGTCGGACTGGCGAGCACTCTGTGGTGTTTTTGGATGATCTTGTGCTGGTCGCGTTGGCGGACGTGGTGGTTCACGACGTCGGTCGACCGTCACCACACCTTCGAAGGTGTCGCCCGGTTCTTCGACGCCGCCGGCGGGGTCCCACAGATCGCCCGCACGGATCGGATGGGCGCGCTCGGCCAGTCCCAAGGACGGCGGTTCGCGCTCGGCCCCGAAGCGCTCGAGTTCGCGCGCTATCACGGCGTGGAGATCAAGGCGTGCCAAGCCGGTGACGCCAAGCGAAAGGGCAAGGTCGAGCGGCCGTTCCGTGATGTGGGGGAGTCGTTCCTCGAGGAGCTCGTCGTCACCGGCCTGCCCTCTTCGATCGATGAACTCAACCATCGTGGACGGCTCTGGGTCGACCAACGTGTTCACGCCCGCACCCATCGCTCGACCGGGGTTGCTCCCGCAGAACGCTTCGCTACGGAGCGAGGGTTCCTGGCGCCGTTGCCGGCGAAGCGGTTTGACACCGACTACGTCGAGACCCGGCGTGTGCATCGAGCTCTGCCGTTCATCACCTGGAACGGGGTGCGCTACTGGGTCCCACCCGACTGCCTCGGCCAACTCGTCGAAGCACGTGTGCCGGTCGACTCGACCGAGCTCACCGTCCGCTGGGCAGGAGCCGAGGTTGCCCGTCACCGGCTGAGCAGCACCACTGCTGACGTGTGGAACCCGGCCCATCGTCTCGCTGCGGAGACCTCGGCGTTGGCCTCCAACCAGCGGCGTCACCTCCGAGTCGTCGAACCGACCGACCCCGAGCCGCCGGCTCCGCCGACGGGCCGGATCGATCTCGGCGACGGCGACTACGACGTCGCTGCACCGGACCTCACCCTCTACGAAGGAGGACAGTCGTGAGCGTCTACGAACAGATCAAGGACGACCTCGGCTACCTCCAACTCGACCGGGCAGCGGAGTGCTTCGCGACGCTCGCCGAAGAAGCGCGAGGCGAGGACTGGTCACACGTGGAGTTCCTCGCCCGGCTCGTCGCCGAGCAGGCCGACGCGACCCGCAACCGCCGCCTGTCGGCCCGGCTGCGCTACGCCCGTTTCCCGTTCCGCAAGACGATCTCGGAGTTCGACTTCGAGTTCCAACCCACCGTCGACCGACGCCTGGTCGATGACCTCGCGACGTTGCGATTCATGGACACCGGCCGCCCGGTCTTGTTCTTGGGCCAGCCCGGTTGCGGCAAGACCCACCTCGCGGTCGCGCTCGCCACGTTGGCGGTTGAGGCCGGCTACCGCGGCTACTTCACCAACGCCGAGGAGATGGTCGCGAACATCGCCCAGGCATCTCGGGAGGGGAACCTCGCGACGAAGCTCAAGACCTACACCGCGCCGTCGGTCCTCGTCATCGACGACGTCGGCCTCCTCCCGATGGACCGCGCGGCCGCGTCCGCGTTCTATCAAGTGGTGAACCTGCGCTACGAGAAGCAGCACTCCACCATCGTGACGACGAACCGCGGGCTGGCGGACTGGGGCGAGATCTTCGGCGACACCGTCGTCGCCGCCGCCATCTTGGACCGGCTCATGCACGACGCCGTCGTGTTCAACATCAAGGGCCCCTCGTGGCGCCTACGCGAGCACCAGGCCCTCACCACCGCCGCCACCGACCCCACCGAACGGGGGCGCCGCTAGCCTCACCTACCGGAGGAGCACCTCACCCCGAGAACCCGGTTTTCGTTGATCGCCAACATCGTCGAGGCGCTGCCTGCGACGGGACGCTGGGCCACAACAGGAAGGCCCGGTTCACCGCAGTGGATCGAGATCGGCCGAACCCGGGCCGGTAGCGACTCGGTGGCTCGTGGCCACCGAGGCTAAGTCGATGGTGTAAGTGACACCGTCGACACCCAGGGGTGGCTGCCCGCCAGGGAAGCTCGCCCGAGTGATACGGGGGAAGGCGTCGTCGACCCGGTACAGCTCTTCGGTGACAACCCGAAGTGGGTTGCGGTACCGGTCGGCGTGGGCCGGGTGCCACCTTGCTGCTTCGAGGCGCTCGCGCCACGTGTTCTCCTGTGGCGTGCCCACCGCAGCGCTGGTCAAGTGCTCGACGAGGTGGGTGAGGGAGTTCGTGGCCAAGCGGTCAGGGATTGCCGTCAGGCTGAACAGCTGCAACTCGCCCGACTCTGGATCGTCGAGCTGGTCCAGATGGGTGATCCGGTGGGTGGCGGGACCGTCGGTGCGAACGGCGGTCGCTTTCACCTCAACCGAGATGTCGGGATGCACGAAGTCGTGTCTGTCCCCGAGCGGGCCCCGCCACCACACCACCGAGTCCGGGAAGGTAAGCCAACGGTGGAGGAACCACAACTCCGCGAATAGTCCAAGGGCCTCGGTCTCGCTGAGCGGCCCCGGGCGATTGGACCAGAACCAGCGCCATCGGTTGAGCACAGCGAGGACGGCCTCGCGGGGGTCGGGGGCGGCGCGAACCTCGGCTACGAGCTCGTCGGCCAACACGGCGAATGTCGGGTTGATGGTCGGGTCGGTGCA
>DRKF01000530.1 GCA_011051915.1 Acidimicrobiales bacterium
CAACCTGCGATCGGCCCAGAAGGGTCTCGAGCGGGCCGGGGCCGACGCCCGCCTGACCACCGACCACGGTCTGATCGCCGGGGCCGACGCCGTGGTGCTTCCCGGCGTGGGCGCCTTCGGTGCGGTCATGGACGCCCTCCGGGACGCGGGGCTGGAGGGTCCGGTCCACGCCGCGGTGGAATCCGGCCGTCCGTTTCTGGGTATCTGTGTAGGCATGCAGATGCTCTTCGGGGAGTCCGACGAGTCACCCGGGGTGAAGGGGCTCGGCGTCCTCCCCGGGCGTATCGAGTGGCTTCCCGACACCGTCAAGCGACCCCAGATGCAGTGGAACATCCTCGAGGTGGTGGACCACTCCTCACCGTTGTTCGCGGGCCTCGAGGGGGCATGGATGTACTTCGTGCACTCCCTGGCCGCCGCCACCGATCCGGGGCTGGTGACCGCGGTGTGCGACTACGGGGGACCGGTAACCGCGGCGGTGGGTTCCGACAACGTCTGGGCCACCCAGTTCCACCCGGAGAAGTCCGGTGAGGCGGGCCGCCGCCTGCTCACCAACTTCGTGGATCACGTCCGGTCCGTACGATGACCCGAAGCGGACTCGGCAGATCCCCGGGCCGTACCGGCACGGGTGGGGCCCATGATCCGAGGCTCCGATGACTGACCTGTACCCGGCGATCGATCTCAGGGGCGGGCGCTGTGTCCGACTCCTCAAGGGTGACTACGACGCCGAGACCCGCTATGACACCGATCCGGTAGAGGTGGCGAGGTCGTTCGCCGCCGCCGGGGCCCCCTGGATCCACATCGTCGATCTCGACGCCGCCCGCAGCGGGCGGAGTACGAATCTCGAGGTCATCGCCGCCGTGTGTGCCGCCGTAGACGTACCCGTGCAGAGCGGTGGCGGGGTCCGCACCCCCGAGGCGGCCGCCGCCCTGGCCGCGGCGGGAGTCAGCCGGGTGGTCGTCGGGACCGCCGCAGTGGAGAACCCGGCCCTGGTCGAGGCCCTGGCGTCCCGTCAGCGGGTGGCGGTGGGACTCGACGTCAGAGGCGCCGAGGTGGCCATCCACGGTTGGGAGCAGGGCAGCGGGCTGGCTCTCGACGACATGCTCGCCCGCTTCGAGGGCTGTGGGGCCGAGGCCGTGGTCATCACCCAGATCGAACGCGACGGAACCCTCGAGGGGCCTGACGTGGATCTCTACCGGAGGACCCTCAGCCGAACGGGAATGGACGTGATCGCCTCGGGCGGGGTCGGCGACCTGGGCGATCTCTCGGCCCTCGAGGCGGTCGAGGCGGCGGGTCGCCGGATCTCGGGTGTGATCGTCGGCAAGGCGATCCACGACGGTGTGTTCACCGTGGCCGGAGCGGTCGAGGTCCTGGCCCGACCGGATCAACCCATCGACAGGGAGGACGGCACATGAGGGTGGCCCGGGTGATCCCGTGCCTGGACGTCGACAAGGGACGGGTGGTCAAGGGTGTGAACTTCGTGGGTCTGCGCGAGGCCGGCGACCCCGTCGAGCTGGCGGCCCGCTACGACGCCCAGGGTGCCGACGAGGTGGTGTTCCTCGACATCACGGCGTCCCACGAGGATCGGGACACCATCGTGGACCTGGCCCGGCGGGCGGCGGAGGAGGTGCACATCCCCTTCACCATCGGTGGGGGGGTCCGCACCGTGGAGGACGCCCGAAGACTTCTGCGGGCGGGGGCCGACAAGGTGGCGGTCAATTCCGCCGCCGTGGCCCGTCCCGAGGTGCTGGAGGAGATCTCGGCGGAGTTCGGCGCCCAGTGCGTGGTGCTGGCCATCGACGCCAAGGCCCGGGACGGGGGCGGCTACGAGGTCTACGTCAAGGGGGGTCGGGAGGCGACGGGTCTCGACGCCGTCGGGTGGGCGGTCGAGGGTGAACGGAGGGGAGCGGGAGAGATCCTGCTCACCTCGATGGACCGGGACGGCACCCGTGACGGATTCGATCTGGGGCTGACCCGGGCGGTGGCCCGGGCGGTGAACATACCGGTGATCGCCTCCGGCGGGGTCGGCGAACTCGAACACCTGGCCCAGGGGGTGCTGTCGGGGGAGGCCGATGCCGTTCTGGCCGCCTCCATCTTCCACTTCGGGGAGCACACCGTGGCCGAGGCCAAACAGGTCATGGCCGACCGCGGGATCCACGTGAGGCCCCCCGGGGCGTGACCCGGGCCGGTTTCCCGATACCTTTCGCACCGTGTCTGATTCCGACCTGACCAGCGAAGCGGCCGAATCACCCCGGGTGACGGGAGCGGTGGATTCCGATCCCGTGGACCCTCCCCCTGTCCCGGTTTCGGGCGGGGGTGGTGGCGACGGCCACGACAAGAGACCCATCAAGATGCTCAACGACCGTCTCCTGGTGCGGATCCCCTCCGAGGAGGGTGAGCGTCGTAGCACCGGGGGCATCCTGATCCCCGCCACCGCCCAGATGAACAAGAGGCTCATCTGGGGCGAGGTCGTGGCCGCCGGACCCAATGTGAGGTCGGTCGAGGAGGGGGACCGGGTGCTGTTCAGTCCCGAGGACCGTCACGAGGTGGAGGTCCAGGGTGAGGACTTCCTGATCCTGCGTGAACGCGACATCCACGCCATCGCCGCACCGCGGGTCGAGCCGGGGGGTACCGGGCTGTACCTGTGACCGGCCGGGCACCGCAGCCCTGCCGCGGTACCGCTCCGGAGAGAAGGTTCGTCAGGAGTGCAGGTCGGTATCGGGGGTTGAACGCCAGGGGATCAGGGGGAACACCATGGCCAGGCGGGCCCCGCCGAGTTCGGCCCCGGTGGCCTCGACCCGTCCCCCCATGGCCACGGCCAGCTGGCGGACGATGGCCAGCCCCAGCCCCGATCCCGACTCGCTC
>DRKF01000531.1 GCA_011051915.1 Acidimicrobiales bacterium
ATCCCGCCTTCACCCTCTCACCGCCGTGGTCAGCAAGCACCTGCTTCCGGTCCACGACAAACCCATGGTGTTCTACCCCCTGGCCACCCTGCTGGAGGCGGGGATCTCCGAGATCCTGGTCGTGTCCACCCCGCGGGACACGCCCGCCTACCGCCAACTGCTCGGGGACGGGTCGCACCTGGGGATCCGCCTCGAGTACGCGGTTCAGACCCGCCCCGGCGGCATCGCCGAGGGTGTGCTCGTGGCCGAGGAGTTCTGCGCCGGGGAACCGATGGCCCTGATCCTCGGTGACAACATCTTCCACGGCCCCCTGGGACTGGATCTGATCCACACCGGCTTCACCGACGGGGACGGAGCCGTGGTCTGGGCGTATCCGGTTCCCGACCCCGAGCGCTTCGGGATCGTCACCCTGGACGGGCGGGGCCTGCCCGTGGATATCGTCGAGAAGCCCGCCGACCCGATGTCGAACCTGGCCGTCGCCGGTCTCTATGTAGTCGACGGCTCCGGCCCCGACCGGGTTCGGGGCCTCCGCCCCTCCCCCAGGGGAGAACTCGAGATCACCGATCTGAACCGCTCCTACCTCGAGGACACCTCCCTGCGGGTGGTGGATCTGAGCGGGTCGGTATCCAGGGTGACCTGGCTCGACGCCGGAACCCCGGGCGCCCTGCTGGAGGCCTCCACGACCGTGGCCGCCCTCGAGAGCTCCGGGGGCGGCCCTGTCGGGTGTCCCGAGGAGGTTGCCTGGCGAAAGGGCCACATCGATGCCGACGGTCTGGCCGCCGCCATCGCCGGGCTGCCCACCGGCCCCTACCGCACACGGCTGGAGGGACTACTCACCGTCGATCTGACCGCTGGAGGGTCGTCACCCGTCCCCGAGGGCCGCCCGAAGGCTCAGATCAGTTCACGGTAGACATCTACGGTGAGCTGGGCGGATCGCTCCCAGGAGTAGTCCTCGGCCCGGGCCAGGCCGGACACCGCCATGGCGTCGGCCTGCTGCGGTGACCCCAGCACCGACTCCAGAGCTCCGACCACCTCGTCGAGGGATGTCGGGTCGACCCCGAGCACGGCATCGCCCCCGACCTCGGCCATGGCGCTGGCGACGCTGGTGACGACCGGCGTGCCGTGAGCCATGGCCTCCAGCACCGGCAGGCCGAATCCCTCATCGAAGCTCGGGTAGCAGAACACCGAGGCCGCCTCGTACAGGGCGGCGAGATCCTGATCCGGTACCCGTCCCGGCGCCCGCACCCGGGCCGCCACCGACTCGGGGAGACCGGCCAGGTGATCACCGAGCGACTCCTTCCAACCCCGCGGACCCACGAGTACGAGTTCGATCTCGGGGTCCCGACCAGCCAGCGCTGCGAAGGCGCCTACGACGGTCGACAGATTCTTACGGGGCTCGGCCGTTCCCACCGACAGGACGAATCTGCGTCCCCGGTCCAACCCGAGTCCGGACAGTCGCCGCGCCACCTCGTCCGGCCCCGGCCGTTCGACCTCCGCTCCCAGGGGCACGACCCGGGCGACGTCGGTCGACAGCCCGGCGTCGACGGCCAGAGCCAGGGTGCGTTCCGACGAGCAGAGCACCCGATCGGCCCGGCCCACCAGCCTGGACCACATCCTCCGGTAGAGCCGCAGGGCCCGGACCGGGAAGTCCCCGGGACGGGTGACGAAGGCCATGTCGTGGAGGGTGACCACGAGAGGAACCTGCGGATCGGGAGCCGGGAGCATCGGCGAGTGGAGCACATCCACCGCGGGAGCCCGGCGGGGCAGCCGCGGCCGACCGGTCCGGGACCACGATTCGTAGAGCAGTACCCGCGGCAGCCCGTAGGCGATGGCCCCCGCCTGCGATTCGCCGAGAGGCGCCGGGTCCGATCCACGGCCGTGGCGGGCGAGCAGCGGGACGAGGGTCACGTCGGGGCGCCAGGACAGCTCACGGGCCAGGGCGGCGGTGGCGACACCGGTCCCCCCCGGTACCCGATGGCGGAGCGGCTCGACCACCAGCGCCACTCGCACGGATTCGGCCATCGGGCCATGATGCCAGCCCGGGGACCGCCAGGGGGGACCACCTGACCGCCCGTGACAGGACGCCGGGTCCCGGCTCCGCGTGTCCCGCCGGAAGACACCGGCCCATCCCACCGGGAGGATCTCCCCTGGACCCGATGGCCGGGAGGGGTCTCCCGGTTCAGTCGGGGTTGCGGGCCAGCCAGTCCGCGGTGAGGCGCAGACCTTCTCTGAGGGGAACCCGGGGTTCCCAACCTGCCGTCACCCGGCGGGCCAGGGAGATGTCGGGCCGGCGGCGGGCGGGGTCGTCCTCGGGAAGATCCAGATGAACGATGTCGGACGAACTGCCCGTGATCTCCTTGACGATCCGGGCCAGTTCGTTGATGGAGTACTCGTCGGGGTTGCCCAGGTTCACCGGTCCCACGTAGTCGCTCCCGATGAGGGCCCACAGGCCCTCGACCAGATCGTCGACGTAGCAGAAGCTGCGGGTCTGTTCACCCGAACCGAAGATTGTGAGGGGCTCCCCGGCCATGGCCTGGGCCAACAGACTGCTGACCACCCGGCCGTCTGAGGGCCGCAACCGCGGCCCGTAGGTGTTGAATATCCGGGCGATCCGGACGTCCATGCCGTGGGCCCGGTGGTAGGCCATGGTCATGGCCTCGGCGAATCGCTTGGCCTCGTCGTACACACCCCTGGGACCCACCGGGTTCACATGACCCCAGTAGGTCTCCACCTGGGGGTGACGTTCGGGATCCCCGTACACCTCCGACGTGGAGGCCAGCACGAACCGGGCCCCCTTCTCCCGGGCCAGACCCAGGGCGTTGTGGGTTCCCAGACTGCCGACCTTGAGGGTCTGGATCGGCAGGTTCAGATAGTCGATCGGCGAGGCGGGTGACGCCATGTGGATCACCACGTCGACCGCTCCGGGGATCCACAGGTAGTTGGTCACGTCGTGTCGGTCGAAGCGGAACGCCTCGTTGCCGAACAGATGCTCGATGTTGGCCACCCGACCTGTCGCCAGGTTGTCCACGGCGACGACGGTGTGACCCTCCGCGATCAGCCGGTCACACACATGGGAGCCGAGGAACCCCGCTCCTCCGGTGACCACGATCCTCACGGCTTGCCCAACCCCCTGATGGCGAAACCCCGCCTCCGCAGGTCGTTGGCGTCGAGAATGTTGCGGGTGTCGATGATGTTCGGTGCCGCCATGACCTCGGCCACACGGTCGAAGTCCAACCAGCGGAACTCGTCCCACTCGGTCAGCAGGATCACACACTCCGCCCCCGTGGCCGCCTCCAGAGCGGAGTCCACCAACTCCAGACCGTTGACCGAGCGCTTCACGGCCGGGTCGTAACAGGAGAGCACCGCACCCCGTTGCTGCAACCGACCGGCGACCTCCAGTGCCGGGCTCTCCCGCAGATCATCGGTGTTGGCCTTGAACGTGAGACCCCACACCCCCACCTTCACACCCTCCACGGAACGACCCAGATGCCTCTCCACCCGATCGGCGGTGAGCTCGAACTGCTCGGTGTTGGCCTCGATCACCGCCTTGAGCATGGCGAAGTCGTACCCGGCGTCCTCCGCGATGTGAACCAGGGCCCGGGTGTCCTTGGGGAAACACGAGCCTCCCCAACCCGGCCCCGGCCTCAGGAACTGCGGACCGATCCGGGGATCGGACCCCATACCCAACACCACATCGTCGATGTCGGCTCCCACCGCCTCGCACACCGCGGCCATGGCGTTGATGAACGACAGCTTCGTCGCCAGGAACGAGTTCGCCGCGTACTTGATCGTCTCCGCCGAGGCCGGATCGGTGACGATCAAGGGTGCGTTCAGACCCAGGAACAGACCCGACACCTTCACCGCGGTGGCCCGGTCGTCGGTCCCGATGACCACCCGATCGGGATTCAGGAAATCGTGAACGGCGGAACCCTCACGCAGGAACTCCGGATTCGACACCACCTTCACGTCATGGCGGCCCATCGCCCTCTCCACGACCTTGGTGGACCCCACCGGAACCGTGGACTTGTTCACCACCACGGCCTCAGAGGGCAGCACCGGTCCGATCTCACGGGCCGCCGCCTCCAGGTAGGACAGATCAGCCGAACCGTCCTCACCCTGGGGAGTGGGAACACACAGATAGGCGAACTCGCAATCCGCGGCCGCCGCGGCCCCACCCAGCACGAAACGGAGACGATCACCCTCGACTCCCTGACGCACCAGATCGTCCAGACCAGGCTCGAGGATCGGGACCTCGCCCCTCTGCAGACTCGCCACCTTGGCCTCATCGATGTCGGCGCAGACCACCTCGTGGCCCATGTGGGCGAAGCAGGCTCCCGTTGTCAGCCCGACATAGCCGGTACCGATCACCGCGATCTTGCTCATCAGTCATTCCTTCCGGGACCGGCCTGGACTACCACGGCCCACAGATACAGTCGGCAGGTTCGGTACGAACCGTAACCGCCCCGGTCCCGAACCGGGCCACGGTCCCCACCCGGCTTCGCCACCGGGCGACACCGCAGGAGCCGCGGGGGCCTCCGGACCTCGTCGGTGCCGTCCCCCGGGGGATCCACCGTGCACTACTCACGAGGGGCGCTGCAGTCGAAGGCGTAGATCTGTTCGGTGGTGACCGTGGTGGTGGTACCGGCCGGGGCGGTCGTCGTGGTCGGCAGGGCTATCGGGGTGGCGCCCACCTCCAGGGCACGGGGTTCGTCCAGGACAACCACCGGCTCCGAGCCCAGGTCCAGCACCACCTGGTTTCCCCACAGGGTCTCATCGGCGACGAAAGTCACCGGGACATCGATGAAGGCCGCGACCAGATTGGCGGCCTGATGGCCCCCCGGGCCGTAGCGCAGCTGCGGTCCGGCCTCGGCCGTCGATCCCGACGAACGGGTTCCGACGTCGAAACCGAGAGCCTCGAGGGCGTCACCCACGGCCACCGCGGTCGAGCGGTCCGGCCCGACGACCGACAGTTCCACCCGCTTGGGAACGACATCGTCGGGATCGATACCCCTGAAGATGTCCAGCTGGTCCTGGGCCTGGGGCAGCATGCCCAGCCTGCTCTCGTTCCCGTGCTCGGGCGTCGGCGGAAGGTCGAACACCGCCAGGGCCATGGTGTCGAGCTGTTCGCTGCCGAAGCCGGAGAACCAGTCGGCGAGGTCCTTGCCGTCGGAGACCACGCTGAACGAGTTCGAGGTGACCACCGTGTCGGCCGCGATGTCCAGCACCTCGATGAGAGTCGCCGGGCTGGAGACCACACCGGACAGGGCCTGATCCACGGCGTCCCGCACGAACTGCTGCTGGCGGTCTATGCGGTCCAGGTCCGCCCGGGGACTGGCGTTGACCCAGCGGCCGTCGAGCCGCTGCATCTGGAGCTTCCGACTTCTCACGTAGGCCAGGGCGGCGGTGCCGTCCAGTTCGACCCAGCCCGGGGTGGCCACATCCAGCCCGGTCGCGGGATCGCGGGCGGGGCCGGGAAAACAGACCTGCACCCCACCGACCGCGTCCACCAGGCGGCGAAAGGCGGCCAGATCCACCTCGACATAGTGCTGAACGGTGATGTCCAGATTCTCCGAGATGGTGTCGAGAAGTCTGGCCACCCTCTCCTGGCGGTCCGGCAGATTGAAGGCGCTGTTGATCTTGGCCCGGCGCGAGGAACCGGCGATGGTCACCTCCAGGTCGCGGGGGATCGAGAGCAGGCTGGCCGTTCCCTCGGCGGGGCGGACCCGCAGGACCATGATCGTGTCGGCGAGGTGGTTGTCGAGTTCCTCGTCGCGGTCGGTGAGTATCGGATCCCCCGCGGCGATGTTCTGAGCGTTGTCCGACCCGACGATCAGGAAGTTCTGGTCGGGTCCGGGGGGCTTGGGGGCCTCCGTGGTGGTCGTCGTGCTGTCGGGAGGTCCGGTGATCGTGATGTCGGCGGCGCTCAACGGCCTGGTGGACGGGGGCGCGGCGAGAGAGCTGTTCACGTCGACGCGGTCTATGGCCGAGAGTCGGTTGGCGGCGTACCCGATTCCGAGTCCGCTCACCAGGAACGCCATGGTCAGAACGATGTTCACACCCAGCAGGAGCCGCTGTCGCCAGGTTCTGCTCCACCGGAGACGGGTGCGGGCCATGGCTCGGGACGGTACCAGCGACAGACCCCCGACAGGCTGCAGTCGGTCCACCCTCCGGTACTAGCTTGGCGAGCGGGAGAACCCGCCTCCGACTCCCACACGGACGGCACCGAACCGCTCCGGCGGTAGACCCACACCAGCCGGCCACAACCAGGAGAACACACGGCACCGAACCGCTCCGGCGGTAGACCCACGGAAAGGGAGTCGAGAGCAGATGGAACGAGTCTCCATCGACGGAGTCGTCTTCGACCACGACAGCCGTCCAGCCACGATCCCGGTGTCGGATCACGCCATCACCGTCGGCGACGGGGTGTTCGAGACCCTCCAGGTCGTGGGCGGCCGCGCCTTCGCCCTGTCCCGCCACCTCAACCGTCTCCGCCGCTCCGCCCGAATGATCGGCCTCGATTCCCTCCCCGAGTCGGAGACGTTCGCCGTCTGGGTCGAGGAGATCCTCGAGGGTGGACCCGAATCGGGACGGTTGCGGGTGACCGTCACCGCCGGAGACGGACCCCTCTCCTCGGCCCGGGGGCAAGGGCCGGTCCGTACGATCCTGGCCACCTCCGGGCTGCCGGTCCGGCGCCCCGAATCGCACCTGCACACGGTCCCCTGGACCCGCAACGAGCGTGGTGCCCTCGTCGGGGCCAAGACCACCAGCTACGCCGAGAACGTGGTCGCCCTGGCGGCCGCGGCCCGGTCGGGCGCCGACGAGGCCCTGCTGCTGAACAACCGGGGGGAACTCTGCGAGGGAACCGGATCCAACATCTTCGTGGTCCAGGGTGGTCGGATCCGCACACCGCC
>DRKF01000532.1 GCA_011051915.1 Acidimicrobiales bacterium
CGCGGCAGGCCCGTGTTTCGGCCGGCGGCCGGAGGACACCCATCACACCTTCCCCAGGGTGAACCTCCGGCCACCGGCGCCACGGCTGCGTCACCCGACTGACGCCGGGCTCGCCACAACCGCGATCCATCGAACGGAACCGAGCATTCCCACCTCCCGGGGACAAATCAATGTCTTTCCCTGGGAAACACTGGGAAAGCCCCCTTTCGGACCCGGCTACCCGCATTCGGCCGTACCGAGGAGGGGGAATGTCCCCAAGACGTAGCCGGGTACCTCGGGGGAGATGACCGCCCCATCTCCCCCGAGGCAGGACCAGACGTCTCCGTCGGGAATCCACGACCGCCGGCCCTGGCTGTCGATCCACCAGGCCGTTCCGTCATAGGCCCGGAGGATGCCGTCGGTGGTTCTGGGTAGGAGGCTGCGCTCAGCCATGGCCTCGTCGGGATCGACCAGGGTCGCCTGGACCTGGCCGTCCTCGCGCAGCTGCAGGTATCCCCCGGCGTAGTCCTGGTGGAGCCGCCCGTCGATGAACGACACATTGGCCATGGGCACCCCCAGATCACCCGCGATTCCGCCGTGCTGCTCCCAGACGTCGCGGGCCTGTCGGGGAATCCAGTAGCCGGGACCGTTGGGGTACTGCGCCACCACGACCCCCCCGCCCGACAGGTACAGCACCGGATAGCCCGACTCGACGGTGGCCGAGACCGGCATGCCTGCCAGCTCCTGGGGCTTCTCGTATGCCGCGTATTGATAGGTGGAGAACAGGGCTCGATCCATCCAGACCACCGAGCCCGTGCCGGGTTCCACCGTGAGCACGACTGGCGAGCCTCCGGGTGGTCCCTCGAACTCCTGGTACCAGAGCCGCCCCCATTTCTGAAAGCTGTGGGCGGGACAACCGGTGGCGGCCAGACCCCCATGTTCCTCATAGGCCGTGCGCACCATGGCGGTGAGTTCCGTATCGGCATTCGCCGGATCGAGGGCCCCGGCCAGGGGTATGTCACAGCCCGGGATCGGGAAGAATGTCTCGAGAGCACGCTCGGCCATGTCCCCACCATCGTCGACGCTCTCGATGATCTCGGCGGTTGTGGACGTCACGGCCGCAACCGGTTCGGGCTCAGGCACGACTGAAGACGTGGGAGCACTCGACTCGGTCCTCGCACCACCGCCACGCGACGCGATCAGGAAGATCCCACCGATGACCAGGGCCGTCACCACTGCCGCGGCCGGAACCCAGAGCTTGCGTGTCGAACTCGACCCCCCTGTCTCCGTATCACCTGAATGGTCGAGCCGGGTCTCGCCCGACTCCAGGATCGCCTCCGCCAGCTGGCCCAGAAGAGCGTCGTAGGGGCTGGGCCTGCCTGTCCTGGCGTTCCCCTTGCGCAACTTGGCGTAGCTGATGCCCAGTTCTCGAGCCACCGCCGTCTTGCGGGTCGTGAGATTGTCGCGCCACCGCTCCTCGGTGTCGGAGAACAGAAGGCCCAGCGCCCTCGCCGGTTTCTCGTCGAGCAGTTCGCTCGCCGTTTCCACCAACGAGTGGACCCCGGTCACCGAGTCCGAGCCCGTCACGACCATGGCGATGGCTCGCAGGGTGGGCATCTTCGACCGGTCGAGATCCAGCGGCGATGACGCCCGGGCGAACTCGGTGAGCTCCAGAACCAGGACGTCGACCTTCGACGGCCCGGCCTCCGATCCCTGTGCAGTAGCTGGGGACGGACGTGTTCTCCTCCGCTGCGAGTCTCGAGGTGGCTTCACGACATCGGTCATGGAGTCCCGGCCCCTGACCGGAGAACCGACATCGCTCTCGATATCACCTGCACCTCGCCGGTTGATTCGGCCCCATCCACTACCCCTACAACCGCACCTTGGCTGAATGACAGCTCAGATTCATCCATTCAGGCGGCGGCCACAACTGGATTTCCACGTCTGATCCGACTTCTTCGTCCAAGTTCTTGGGTTCTCCATTCGCTGCGGTGGACTCGCGCACTACTGTCTATTGAAGGCACCTTCGGGACAGAGTCCGAATCGAGGGAGAGAAACGGGGGAAGCAGTGGAGTCGGGCACGATACCGGCGGTCGAAGAGGATCGCCGTACCAGTTCGGCTCGAGTACTCCTGGCATCCCCCATGCAGAAGGTCATCTTTCCGCTTCTGTCATCGACCTATCAGACAACTGTTCCCGTGGCCGACCGGGCCGATCTCGAAGCACTGACACCGAACAGCCTCATGTTCGACGTGGCCATCGTGGACCTGCTTTGGGGGTCCGTCGAGGCTCCGCCCGATATCGACGGACTCGACGTCATCGACCACCTGGAGGAGACCGGTCGGGTGGCCTCGATTCTCGTAGCCGTCCACGGTCAGCACTTCGAACGCGACTTTCTGCACGAAGCAGTCAGCCGACCCCTGGTCAGGGGTGCGGTGTTCAAGGCCGGCGGCGTCGCCCCCGTACTCGACGCGGTCGAGGTCCTGGCCCGGGGGCAGAGCTGGTTCCCCCCCACACTCCCCGACCGCCTGTTCGATCGGAACCGGCTGACCATCGACAGTTGGTTCCGTTCCCGTCCCCTCGTTGCCCATGTGGCCGGCGCCATCGCCTCCCACCGGGCCAACTCGTGGGCCTCGATCGCCGAGGTGACCAGCTACCAGAGAACAACGGTCGAGAGCAGCCCCCGCCTGTTCGGGGAGGCCCTGTACCGCCTGGGCGAGGTGAATGATCCCGACGAGGTGAACCAGGCTGTGGTCTTCCGTTGGGTCGGTGAACGCGCCGCCTACATCCTGAGTTGGTGCCGCCGCAACGGAATGGGCCACTACCGCAGGGAGCCAATCACCGGGGGCTGACGGTCGGGGGCACCTCACACACCTCTCCCCGAGATGCCCCCAACCCTCAGTCCCCGAAACCGCCCCTGGGGACGGAGGGCGAGCCTCGCGCTCTGTGGTCGACGGGATGGCGACCACGGATCGGAAGCTACCGAAATCCGCAAATGGGGGGAACCCTCCGGGGTCACCTCGGACAACCTCGAACGGGTGTGCTGGCGATGAAACCTCGAGTGTCCGAGGCTGAAAGCCGGTGGACCTCAGTCGAAGGTGCAGAGCCCGTTGTCGAGCACCACCCGCTCCTGCTCGGTTCCGGCCTGGGCCACGGTTCTGAAGATCGCTCCCCCCGGCTGATCCCACATCCGGACGGTGAGACTGTCGCCGGGGAACACCACCGCGGTGAAGCGGCCGTCCATGGAACGGAAACGCGACGGATCGCTGTCGCACAGCACGTGCAGCAGGGCCCGGCCGGTGAATCCGTAGGTGCAGAGACCGTGGAGGATGGGCTTGGGGAACCCGGCCAGTTCGGTGGCGAACCAGGGGTCGGAGTGGAGGGGGTTGCGATCGCCGTTGAGGCGGTACAGCAGAGCCTGATCGGTTCTGGTGTCGTAGGTGACCTCGTGATCGGGCTCACGATCGGGGGCGTGGACCTTGGGGGCGGTGTCACCCGGTTCCCCGCCGAAGCCCCCCGATCCCCGGATCACGACCGACGACCGGCTGGTGAACAGGGGCTCCCCGGTCTCGGCCAGCTTCGCCTCGATCTCGGTGTCGATGATGGCGTGCCTGCCCTCACCCTTGTCCCAGATCCCGGTGATCCGGTCGTGGCACACGATCCTTCCCTCCGGGGGGATCTCCCGGTGCAGGGTGATGCCCTGGCTGCCGTGGAGCAGCTTGCCCCAGTCGATGTCGCCGGCCTTGGCCACCGAACCCCCGATTCCGAGGACCACGGCCATGGTCGGCAGCACCCGCTGGGTCACGTCGTGGCTGTTCTCGGTGGTGAACTCCAGTTCGAACCCGGTGGGATCGATGGCTCCCGCTCCCACACCCAGTGCGTAGAGGATGGCATCGGTGGAGTTCCAGGAACGCTCGTTGGGTCCCCCGCCCAGGCCCACGGCTTCGGGATCGAGGCTCATTCCCCCGACTCCTTCCAGCCGCCGTCCAGATCACTGCCGTCCATACCGGAGTTGAGCCGGGCCCGGGTCACGAGATCCTTGACGATCGGCCCCAGCACGGTGGGATCGTCGACGGGTTCGGCCGTGGGTCCCCGATGCCAGCCCTCGGCCACGGCGAACACCCGGCCCGAGGCCTCGAACACCCGACCCGTCACCGGACGGGACTGCTCGCTGGCCAGCCAGGTGACGATGGGGGCGATCCACCGTGGCGACATGCGCTCCTTCTCCTCCTCGGGGAGCTGGCCCATCCCCAGATCCTCCGTCATCCGGGTGAGGGCGGCGGGAGCCACGGCGTTGACCGTCACCCCGTAGCGGGCCAGCTCGCGCGAGGCGATGATCGTGAACGACGCTATACCGGCCTTGGCGGCGCCGTAGTTGGTCTGGCCCACGTTGCCGTAGATGCCCGAGACCGAGGTGGTGTTGATGATGCGGGCGTCGACGGGCTCACCGGCCTTGGCCTTCTCCCGCCAGTAGGCCGCCGCCCACCGGGCCGGTGCGAATGTGCCCTTGAGATGCACGGCGATGACCGCGTCCCACTCGGCCTCGGTCATGTTGACCAGCATGCGGTCCCTCAGGATCCCGGCGTTGTTCACCACCGCGTGCAGATCACCGAAACTCTCGATGGCGGTGTTGATCATGCGCTGGGCGCCCTCCCAGCTCGAAACGTCGTCGCCGTTGACCACGGCCTCGCCGCCCATGGCCAGGATCTCCTCCACCACGCTCTGGGCGGGGGTCTGATCGGCCCCCGAGCCGTCCCTCTCTCCGCCCAGGTCGTTCACCACGACCTTGGCGCCGTGCTCGGCCAGCATCAGGGCGTGTTCGCGCCCAATACCCCGGCCCGAGCCGGTGACGATCACGACCCTTCCCTCGCAGAGTCTGCTCACGTTGCTACCCCCATCTGTGCCGTGTTCGGCTGTTCTGTCTGATGTCCTCGTGTCCACACCCGTCGGCTACCGGCGCCGGGTTTCCCGGACCGGGCCATGGTTGCACACCCGATGAGTGATTCACCATGTGAGCGCGCGCCTGATCCCCGCCACGCGGCACGTACCATCTGTGGCCGTGCCTTCCCACGTGACCGTCCCCCGCTGGCTCGCCCTCGCGATAATCCCCGCCCTGGCCGCCGTCGGCTTCTTCGGAGCCTGGGCCGCCGATGCCGCCGCCAACTCCGGTGAGGTGGCCCGCAACGTCTCACTGGCCGGCGACACGGTCGGCGGGCTCGGAACCGAGGACCTGACCACCAGGGTCGAGGAACTGGCCGCCGGGTTCAGCCGGACCCCCATCGTCGTCGAAACGTCGGAGGGCGACATCGAGTTGACCGCGGCCGACCTGGGTGTCTCCATCGATGTTCCGGCCACGGTCGAGGAGGCCCGCCGCGCCGGCCGCGACGGCTCCCTGCTCACCAAGCCCTTCTCCTGGTTCGGGAGTCTGTTCAACGAGCGCTCGGCCGACGTGGTCCTGGCGTTCGATCCCGATGTGGCCCGCTCGGGGCTCGACGAGGTGGCCACAGTTCGCACCGAACCGACCGAGCCCTACCTGGACGGATCCTCGGGCACCCTGCAGGTCGTGGCCGGGGCACCGGGCCAGGTGCTCGACGTGGAGGGCGTGGTGGCGGCCCTGCCCGACGCCATGGCCCGAGGCGAGACCCCGGTCCGGGTGCAGGCGGCGTGGACCGACCTTCCCCCCACCTACTCCGCCCAGGATTTCGAGCCGCTGATCGCCGAGGCCGCCCGGGTCGTCGACAGCAGCGCCCAACTCAAGGTGAACGAGTACACCACCACCCTCCCGTCGGAGGTGGCGGCCACCTGGTTCAGCTCCCGCTACGGCGACGACGGTCCCGAACTCGTGGTCGACGAGGCGAAGGCCTTCTCCGATCTCGAGACCCTCATGCAGCCCGGCAACGAGAACGGCGGCGGGGACCTCATCTACGAGGTGGTCGACGGCGAGGTGAGCTTCAGCGCCTCCGACGCCGGTTCGGTCTGCTGCGCCTCCGACGCCGCCCGGGTCTTCTTCGAGGGGATCGACGCCGGCCTGGGTCACGATGTGCCGATAGTGCTGCCAACCCGCGTTGCGACCCCCGACGAGGTCAAGGCCGAGGCCGAGGCCCTGGGGATCGTCGAGGAGATCTCCACGTTCACCACCAACCACAAGTGCTGTCAGAGCCGGGTGACCAACATCCAGCGCATGGCCGACATCGTGCGGGGAGCGATAATCCGTCCCGGTGAGACGTTCTCGCTCAACGGCTATGTCGGACGGCGTACCCGGGAGAACGGTTTCGTTCCCGGCGGCTTCATCCAGAACGGGGTACTGACCTCCGACATCGGCGGAGGCGTCTCCCAGTTCGCCACGACCTTGTTCAACGCCGCCTTCTTCGGCGGTCTGGACTTCGCGGAGTATCAGGCCCACTCCATCTACTTCTCCCGCTATCCCCTCGGCCGGGAGGCCACGGTCTCGTTCCCCAAGCCCGACCTCAAGATCACCAACAACACCCCGTACGGGGTCCTGATCTGGCCGACCTACACCGACACCTCCATCACCGTCACCTTCTACTCGACGAAGATCATGGACGTGGAGCAGACCAACCAGACCCTCACGTACCAGGGTCAGTGCAAGCGCTACACGACCGAACGCACCCGTACCTACCTCGACGGACGGGTCGTGGTCGACACGGTGGGGGCCCTGTACCGGCCCGGCGAGGGACGCAACTGCGACGGTTCCCCGAGCGACCCCTCGGTGACCACGACCACCCACGACGACTCCACCACGACCACCGAGGCCGGCGGTGGGGAGACCACCACGACGGTGGCGGAGGGTTCGACGACCACGGCGGCGGAGACCACCACCACGACCACGACCGTGGAGACGAGCTCCACCACCACGACCACGGCGGCGGAGACCACCACCACGACCAGCGGTGGTTGACCGACGGCGGTTCCTGGGCCTGGCCGCGACCGGGGCCGCCGCCATCGGTCTGGGAGCATGCTCCTCCGCAGACCCGGGAACGGCTGAACCCACGCCAGCGTCCACGGCACCAACCACGTCCTCGCCGCCGTCCTCCACCGCGGACACCGCTGAGGGATCCACCACCACCTCGACCACCGAATCCCCCCGTCCCACCATCGAACCCCCCGAGACCGCCGCAGCGCCCTTCGGAATCGGGGTCGCGAGCGGTGACCCCGACGACAGTTCGATCGTTCTGTGGACCCGTCTCGTCGACGGGGCCCCGGGCAACGCGGTGGCCGACAGCGCCGTGAGTGTCGACTGGGAGATCTCACCGGATCCCGACATGGCCCGTATCCAGGCCTCGGGCACGATCGAGACCGGACCCGACACCGGACACAGTGTGCACGTGGTCGCCGGCGACCTGGACCCCGGCACCGTCTACCACTACCGGTTCACGGCCCTGGGCGAACGTTCCCCGGTGGGGCGCACCCGCACCCTTCCCTCCCCCGAGAGTGGGGAATCCATGCGCCTGATCGTGGCCAGTTGCCAGAACTACGAGGACGGTCTGTTCACCGCCTGGCGGCGGGCGGTGGAGGACGGCCCGGATCTGGTCGTGTTCCTGGGCGACTACATCTATGTCCGCGACGCCGCCGGGTCGGCGGTCCGAACCCACGGCGCTCCGGCACCCCGCACACTGGAGGAGTACCGCCGCCGCTACTCCCTCTACACCGCCGATCCCGATCTTCAGGCCGCCCGCGGATCCCTGCCCTGGGTGACGGTGTGGGACGACAACGAGGTCCGCTCGGACTACGCCGGAGGCCCGGGCATCGACGACCGCACCCTGGCCGCCTACCGGGCCTGGTGGGAACACACCCCCACCCGGTCCCCGGCCCCCACCGCGGAGGGCGTCACCATCCACCGGCAGCTCTCCCTGGGCCGGTTCGCCGACCTGTGGGTCCTGGACGGTCGCCAGTACCGCGACCCCGGGGTCTGCGAACCAATCGTGGGGCTGCCCGGTGTGGGCGCCTGCCCCGAGATGGCCGCCGAGGACCGGACCATGCTGGGTGCCGAGCAGGAACTCTGGCTGCGGACCGGACTGGAGAACTCCACCTCCGTGTGGCAGATCGTGGCCCAGCAGACGGTGGTGAGCGACATGTCGGTCACCTTCGGGAACACCGTGGCGGTCAACGACGACCAGTGGGACGGGTTCCCCGCCGCCCGGCGACGTCTGCTCGAGTCCCTGGCCGCCGCCCCCGGTCCTGTCGTCCTCAGCGGCGACATCCACGCCGGGATGACCGCCGAGCTCGAACTAGACGGCAATCCCGTGGCTCCGGAGTTCGTCACCCCGTCGATCACCAGCGCCCTCTCCGACGTGGCCAATCTCGGCCTGCAGTTCGCCGCCTCGGCCCATCCGGCGATCTCCGACATCGACACCTCCGACCACGGCTATCTCCTCGTCGACATC
>DRKF01000533.1 GCA_011051915.1 Acidimicrobiales bacterium
GCCAGCTCGGCCCGATTGTTCTCGTCCACCCTCATGTAGGCGGCGCGCCAGTCGTCGTCGGGCCAACGGTTCGTCGCCTGCACCGTCGTCCGTGGGGCCACGGCCGAAGCGGCCAGATCGAGGGCCGCCCGGAGGATGGACTCCTGATCCGTGAGGTCCCACGGCCGTCCGCACGGGTTACCCAGGGGGTAGTCCACGAAGAGAAAGCGGGGGACTCCACACTCCTCCACGATGTCGCGGGCCGAACCCATGACGACCGTGGGAATTCCGGCCGACTCCAACTCACGGGCAACCAGACTCACGGTCTGGTGGCAGACCGGTCAGAGAGGAACCAGGAGAACCAGGTCGACCTCGTCCTGGCGACACCATTCGATGACCCTGGGGGCGTCACGTTCGACGGTCTTGTTACGGCTGTACTCGGTGGGAACGCCGTAGAACGCCGGCGAGGCCGATCCCACCAGCCCCCTTCCAACCGCCCCGACCAGTGCCTCGAGGGGAAGGAACGACCCCACGTCGTCGGTGTGGGTGGCCTCCTTGTCCCACGAGAGATCGGCGGTGTACATCGCCCGCGGTACGGGATCCGCCGGATGCCGGTAGGCCGCCTTGGTCCCACCGCCCTCGGTGACGGGAAAGGCGGTCGTGACCACACCCACCCGGAGCTCCCCCGGATGGCCCGCCAGGGGGGTGAAGGGAACCTCGTCATGGCAGGCCCATTCGTAGGGGCGTGCATAACCCTGGGCGGCGTAGAATTCCCGCGACCGGTCGATGTAGCTCACGTGACTACGGCCGGCCCGACGACTGACTCCCATGACCCTGCAAACTAGCTCCCCAGCCGATCGGGTCACATGACCGACCGGCCTGTACCCGTGAGGGAGGCGGCGACCGTGGTGGTGGCCCGACCCGGTCCGGACGGTGGGCTCGAGCTGCTGATGCTCGAGCGGAGCGCCCGGTCGGTGTTCGTCCCCTCGGTCTGGGTGTTCCCGGGGGGAGGGGTGGACCCCGGGGACGGGTCGGAGAGCCTGACAGGGGCGTGCCGGGGTATCGATCCCGACACCGCCGACAGCCTGCTCGACACTCCCGGGGCCCTCAGGTTCTGGGTGGCTGCCATCCGTGAGGCGTTCGAGGAGGCGGGGGTGCTCTACGGCAGGACTCCCGCAGGGGCGGGTCCGGGGCCCGAGATCATGGCCCGGGCGGGACACCCGATCGATTCCGGGGATTTCGCCACCATGATCGAAACGCATCGGCTGGTCCTCCACGCCGGGGCACTGTCCTACCTGGGGAGATTCATCACACCTCCCGGTTCGCCCCGCCGCTTCGATGCCCGGTTCTTCCTGGCCGAGGTGCCACCCGACCAGGATCCGGTCCACGACGGTGTGGAGATAGCGGCCATGACCTGGATCGGGACCGGAGAGGCCCTGGGGCGACACGCCAGGGGCGAGTTCCCCCTGATCACACCTACCCTGGCCATGATCCAGCGACTGCACTCCCTGGGCTCGTTGCCCGCGGCCCATGAGCGGGCCCGTAGCGGAGTCGATTCCAGGATTCGGATACTTCCCGGGGTGGAAGGCCCCGACCGGATCCGCTTTCCCGGAGATCCCGGCTACGAGGAGGCCTCCACCGCCATCGAATTCGGATGGGTCCGCATCTGACCCCCTCCGCCTGTGTCCGCCGGCCCACAGCTCACCAGCAACCTCCGACCGACTCCGACGGGCGGGAGATCAGCCGACCAGGGTCGGGTCGACGACTATCTTGGCGTGGCTCTCGGGGTCGGCGAGGGCCTCGAATGCCGCGGGCACACCCTCGAGACCGACCCGTCCCGAGATCATGGGCTGGGGACGCAGTTCGCCCTCGGCCAGGTCGCTCAGCGTGGCCGCGAACTCCTCGGGCGTGTAGCCGAGCACGAACTGGATGTTGATCTCCTTGCCGATGCCGGTCAGCGGACGTATGCGGTCGTGCTCCATGCATACGCCCACCACAACCACCCGGGTGTCCCTCATGGCCCCGTCGAGGATCTCCTGGAGGACGCCAGGTACACCGACACATTCGAAGACCACACCGGGACGGGGCTTGGGTCCCAGAACGCGCACCAGGGGGTCGTCCCGGTCGACCCCGGGGGGCCAGGCCATGTCCTGCCACCGCTCGTAGGGCGACCCTGCTCCGGGGTCCACCACGATGTCGGCACCGAACGCCACGGCCAGTTCCCGCCGGGCCGGGGAGAAGTCGGCGGCGACTATCGGGTGCACACCCTTCTGACGCAGGGCGGCGATCACCGACAGCCCCACCGGCCCACATCCGACCACCAGAGCCACGTCGTCCTCGGTGAGGGCGGCCTTGGCCACGGCATGGCGACCGACGGACATGGGCTCGGTCAGAGCCGCGGTCTCGGTGTCGAGTCCGTTCGGAACCTCGATCAGGGTGGCGGAATTGAGGACCATGTACTCGGCGAACCCACCGGGGATCTCGTTGTCGTACCCGACGGAGTGGAGGCGCCCACCCCGGAACATGATCGGCATCGAGCAGACCCGCTTGCCGATGTCGACGCCACCCGACTCACCGTCGCCGGATTCGACCACCTCGCCCGCGAACTCATGACCCATGATCAGATCGAGATCCGAACTCAGGCCACCACTGAGTACCCCGCCGGCGTTCTGGGCCTCCACCATCCGGTCCAGATGCCGCAGGGCGTGCAGGTCCGAGCCGCAGATACCGCACGCCAGGGTTCTGAGCAGAACCTCGCCGGGACCGGGAATCGGATCGGGAACCTCATCGAGAACCAGCTTCCCGGCCCTCATCACGACTGCCTTCATCGATTGTCAACTCCCGGGTCCGACGGTGGGCGATATCCGATCCGCAGGCCATCGGGGGATGACGGACATCCCCCTGGCCCCCGGACCGACCCGAGTCTGTCAGGGATTGAACCCGGTCCACGAGGCCGGCGGGCTGAATGTCCCGCCGTCGGTGAAGATCAGCTCGGCCTGGATCCTGATTGGCACCCGGGAGGACAGGTCGCTGCCGGTGTAGCAGTAGGTACCGCACTTCGAGGACATCATGAGCTTCTTGGTGGCCGTGTCCTTCACCATGACCCGAACGACATCGGGCCTCTGATACCAGGGAAAGGTTCCGGTTATCTTGAACCAGCTGTTCGGTGACTTGAGATTCACGTAGTAGACGCCCGGTGTGGTGACCGTGAGCGCATTCTCGCTGGAACAGGTCTCCAGCTTCCAGTTGCCGTTCATGTGATCCCAGAAGCACACCTGGAGGTTCACCGGCTTGTTGGACGGCATCGTGATGACGTTGTACCTGATGTAGGCCGTCCCCGAGGCGTAGTTCACCGGACTGGTGAAGTTGCTGGGGCCGCCTATGGGAGGCTCGATGTACGCCGAAGGCCCGGCGTCGCCCGTGACGTTGAAGACCGTCACCTGGTTGCCCTGACCTCCGCCACCTCCCGATGTGGTCGTGGTGGTGGCCTGGGTGGTGGTCGTGGCCTTGGTGGTGGTGGTCGTGGCCTTGGTCGTCGTGGTCGTGGCCTTCGTGGTGGTGGTCGTGGCCTTGGTCGTCGTGGTCGTGGCCTTGGTGGTGGTCACCGGCTTGCGGGTGGTCGGTGTGGTCGTCGGTGCGGTGAGAGCCCGAGTTCCGATGATGGCGACATCGACGGACCGTGACGCCACCTGGGCCTTGGTGTCCAGGACCTTGCCCGAGGATCCCGGAGCCCCGAAGCGGTGGATTCCGCCATCGGCGTCGAGCAGTACGTAGCCCCCGTCGGGAACCGAGCTGCCTCCCACGTAGGTGGATCGTGACGCCGC
>DRKF01000534.1 GCA_011051915.1 Acidimicrobiales bacterium
AGGCACCTGGGGGGGACCGGTATCGGCCCAACCGGTGAGAACTGGGACACCGCCCGGTACAGAGGCACCCGCGGGAACCGGCATCGGCCCAACCGGTGAGCACTCGGACGCCGCCCGGTACGGAGGCACCCGCGGGGACCGGTATCGGCTCCGTGCCTCAGGGAAGGGCCGCGGCAACCGATCGGTTAGTGAGGTGTTCGAGGTCGAATTACCTCGTGGCCCCGGTCGGGGGCGGTGGTATCCGCTACCGTGCCGGACCGGGTCGATCATGGAGACACGATGAGTGAAGAGAAGAGCCGTCTGGACGTGGTGGGCATCGGGAATGCCCTCGTCGATGTCCTGACCCACGAACCCGACGAGTTCGTCACCGAGCAGAATCTGGTGAAGGGCTCGATGACCCTCATCGACGAGGACCGGGCCCATGAGCTGTACAACGCCATGGCGCCGGCCACCGAGGTGTCGGGGGGGTCGGCGGCCAACACGGTCATCGGGGTGGCCTCCTTCGGAGGATCCGGTGCCTACATAGGCAAGGTCCGTGACGACCAGCTCGGGGAGATATTCGCCCACGACCTCAAGGCGCTCGGTGTCGAGTTCGAGGTGGTCCGGGCTCCCGAGGGCGACCCGACGGGCAGATGCCTGATCCTGGTCACCCCCGACGGTCAGCGCACCATGAGCACCTACCTGGGGGCGTCGGTGAGCCTGTCACCGGAGGACGTCGATCCCGGTCTAATCGCCAGATCGCGGATTCTGTTCCTCGAGGGCTATCTGTGGGATCCCCCCTCGGCGAAGGCGGCCATGACCCGGGCGGCGGAGCTGGCCACCGGTGACGACCAGCGGGTGGCGCTGACCCTGTCGGATTCGTTCTGTGTCGACCGCCATCGCGATTCGTTCCTGGAGCTGATCGACACCCACGTCGATGTCCTGTTCGCGAACTACGACGAGATCCTCTCGCTGTACCAGACCGATTCGCTGGAGACGGCGATCGAGCAGGTCAGACGCAGCGTGCCCATCACCGCCGTCACCCACAGCGCCCACGGCTCGATCATCGTCGTCGACGACGCCGAGATCCAGGTCCCCGCCGAACCCACCGAGGTGGTCGACACCACCGGAGCAGGGGATCTGTACGCGGCGGGATTCCTGTACGGCCTGGCCCGGGGCTACGACCTCAAGGAGTGTGGATGGTTGGGGTCCCTGGCCGCCTCGGAGGTGATCAGCCACATGGGTCCCCGTCCCGAGATCGACCTGACCGATCTTCTGGAGTAGACGGTCCGCGGAGGTGGGACCGACCCCCGTGGGGATGCACTCAGCGTCGGCTTCGGCCTGGTGCCGAGCTGCCGTGGCGAACGACCCCCGCGGGGATGCACTCAGCGGGGGTCGGTGTCCAGGAGGTCGGCGACGGCGGCCTCCAGCTCGTTCATCCGGGCCCCGGCGACCTCCCGGGCGGCCGCCAGGTCACCGGTGAGGGGCTCGTTGACCTCCAGGTAGCACTTGATCTTGGGCTCGGTTCCGCTGGGCCGTATGACCACCCGGCTGCGGTGCTGGAGGTGGAACATCAGCAGGTCGGCGGCCGGTGTGTGGTCGTGCGACCAGTCCGAGCTCTCCTGCACGGCGAGTGGTCCGAAGGCGGTCGGACGCTCCCGACGTATCTGGTCCATGAGCCGTGGAACCCGGTCGGGTTGATCGTCGAACCGTCGGGCCACCTGGTGGGTGAGGTTGACACCGTGTCGGGTCTCGAGTTCGTCGATGCGGTCGGTCAGATCCAGGCCGTCCGCCGCCAGTTCGGCGACCAGTTCCGACATGACCACCGCGGCGCTGACGCCGTCCTTGTCCCTGACCTCGGGACACACCGCGTATCCCAGGGCCTCCTCGTAGCCCATGACGTAGCGCAACTGCGGCTCGTCGATGGCCGCGCGGATGATCCACTTGAACCCGGTGAGGGTCGATCGGTACTGAACCCCGTGGTGCTCGGCGATCCGGGAGAGCATGGTGGAGGAGACGACGGAGTTGACCACCACCCGGTCGGCCCCTGAGCCCTTCCCGAGGAGGTGATCGGCGAGTATCAGGCCGGTCTGGTCACCGGTGAGACGCCGGAAACCGGTCCCGGCGCCGGCCACCACACCGAGACGGTCGGCGTCGGGGTCCTGGGCCAGGATCAGTCGGGCCCCGAGCTTCTCGCCCAGGGCCAGGGCCAGATCGAGGGTTCCCTTCTCCTCGGGGTTGGGAAGGGTGACGGTGGGGAAGGTGCCGTCGGGTTCGGCCTGCTCGGGCACCGGCGTGGGGCGGGTCAGACCCGCCCGGTCGAAGGCGGCCATCGTCGTCCGCAGACCGACCCCGTGGATCGGGGTGTAGACGGTCGGAACGGCCGGAGGACCCGACCGGCGAGGCCCGATCACGGTGTCCAGATAGGCGGCCAGCAACTCGTCGTAGTCGAGGATCCCGACCTCGGCCTCGGGGGCCAGCTCGTCGTCGTCGACCAGTGGACGGTCACCTATCAGGGCCTCGATCTCGGAGTCCACGGGGGGGATGATCTGGGCTCCGTCCGACCAGTACACCTTGTAGCCGTTGTCCTGCGGCGGGTTGTGGCTGGCGGTGACCATGATCCCCGCCCCGGCCCCGTAGTGGTGGGTGGCGAACGAGAGCAGGGGTGTGGGGGTCATGGTCGAGGCCAGCCGGCAGGCGATCCCCTGGGCCGTGAGAACCCGAGCCGAGTCCAGGGCGAAGACGTCGGAGTTCCGCCGGGCGTCGTAACCCAGTACGACCCCGCGATCGGCCAGGTTCCCCGCCAGCAGACGCTCGCCGATGGCCCGGGCCGTCAGGCGCACGATGACCCGGTTCATCCGGCTGGGTCCGGCTCCCAGGGCTCCCCTGAGGCCCGCGGTACCAAATCTGAGTCGGGAGGAGAACCGGCGCCGGACCTCGTCGGGATCGGCCTTCAGCAGGTGCTCCAGCTCCGAACGGGTGTCGGGGTCGGGGTCGGCGGCGAGCCAGGCGTGGGCCGCGGCCATCAGCGGATCGGTGTCGGGGGCGCTGTCGGTGCTCATAGTCGTATCCAGTGTGCCCCACCTCCGAACCGGCCGCGACTAGGGTTCGCCCGGTTCGGTCACCGAGCCCTTCTGCCGATGCTTTTTCCCACCCTAGAGTTCGCCGTCTTCTTCGCCATCGTGTTCGTGGTGAACTGGATGCTGCGACCGCGGCGAATCGCCTGGCAGGTGTTCATGCTGGCGGCCAGCCTGGTCTTCTACGGCTGGTGGAACCCCCGGTTCGTGCTGCTGCTGGGGGGTTCGATCCTAGGCAACTGGATCCTGGCCACCCTCGTCGACCGCACGAGGGGTCCGGAGGGGAGGACCCGCACCAGTCACAACCTCGTTCGCCTGGCCGTGGCCCTGAACCTGATGCTCCTGGGGCTGTTCAAGTACTACGGGTTCTTCGTCGAGTCGCTGCGGAGCCTCCTGGGTGACAACGTGTCGTTCCTGCCGCTGCTGGAGCTGACCCTCCCGGTGGGGATCTCGTTCTTCACGTTCCAGGCCCTGAGCTACGTGGTGGACGTCGGCCGCGGGCAGGTGAGGACCCTGCCCCTGCTGGAGTTCGCGGTGTACCTGTCGTTCTTCCCCCAGCTGGTGGCTGGTCCCATCGTGCGGGCCAGCGAGTTCGCCCCACAGCTGGCGGCCCGGCCCGACCCCCGTCACGTTCCGTCCGCCGAGGCCTTCCGCCTCATCTTCGGTGGTCTGTTCAAGAAGGTGGTCATCTCCACCTACCTGGCGCAGGCGATAGTCGACCAGGTGTTCCTGCTGCCCGGGGACCACAACGCGGCGGAGATCCTGATGGCGGCCTACGGGTACGCCATCCAGATCTACGCCGACTTCAGCGGCTACACCGACATCGCCATCGGGGTGGCCCTGCTGCTGGGATTCCGATTCCCCCAGAACTTCGACTCGCCCTACCGCGCCCTGTCCATCCAGGACTTCTGGCGTCGGTGGCACATGACCCTGTCACGGTGGCTGCGGGACTATCTGTACATCCCCCTGGGCGGGAACCGCGTCAGCCGGTTGCTCACCTACCGGAACCTGATGCTGACGATGCTGCTGGGCGGGCTCTGGCACGGAGCGGCCTGGACCTTCGTCATCTGGGGGGCGATCCACGGCGGAATGCTGGCGGCGGAGAGGTGGGTGGGTGAGTGGCGACAGGCTCACGACGTGGCCCCGATCCTCCCCGAAGGGGTCTCGACCGTCGTTCGCTGGTTCGTTACGTTCAACGTGGTCTGTCTGGCCTGGATCTTCTTCCGGGCCGAGACCTTCGACGGGGCCATGACCATGCTGGGGCGCCTGGGCGACTGGTCGGGAGGGGCCCCGTTGGTGACACCGCTGCTGCTGGTGGTCGTGTTCGGCTCGATCCTGTTCCAGTTCGTGCCCCAGATCCTCATCGCCGGGTTCGACGAACTGCTGGCCCGCCGCAGCTGGCTGGTTCAGGGTGGCCTCCTGGCCGTGGGCCTGGTGCTGATCGATGTTCTGGGCCCCGCCGGAGTCGCACCGTTCATCTATTTCCAGTTCTGAGCGCCCCGGTTCTGCGTGCCCGAGCTGTGCCGACATGGTGAATCCGGGGCCGGTGGTGGCCGGTGAGAGCATCGCGGTCGAACCTCCCGGTGGTGTGGATCGGGCGGCGCTCACGGCGGGGCGGTACCGAACCCTGCGCCGGGTTGGGTAGCTTCGGAGCTGATGCCCGGAGTTCCCGATGATGCCCGAGGCGGGCACCCGAACCGAGACGAGACTCCGCGACATGCCGCCGGTCCCCAGTACCGCAGCGGGTTGAAACGGGGTCGCACGGAGCAGCCGAGGGGGCCCTCCCGGCCCACCCGTCCCGTCCTCCGGCGGCGCCCGTCAGGCGGACGTCGGGGGGCCGGGACCGGAGCGGAGCCGGCTCGGAGGAGGCGTACCGGGGCCGAGCCCAAGGGTCGCCCGGCCTCGGCTGTCGGCTCGATCGGAGATCAGCCCGAGCCGAACCCCAGGAACACGATGCCTGCGGGTCGGGTCCTCCTGGCCGGGGCCTTCGCCCTGGTTCTGGCCGCGCTGCTCAACGCCGACGCCCTGGTACGCGACGCCGAGCAGAAACCCTACGGACGCTCACGCGACGTGTCCCTGGCCGTGTGGAAGCCCGTGCAGACCATCAGCCACACCCTGGGCCTCTCATGGCCCCGGCGGTGGGCCGACGAGGCCCTCGGGCGGGACGTGGGCGACGGCGACGTCGTCGAGGTGGTACTGGCGTCTCCGGGGACCACACCCTCGGCCGGAGGCTCGACGGGAGATCAGCCCGATTCGGCCGGAGGCTCCCCCGATTCCTCCGCCCCGCCCCCCTCGACAGCGGCGTCCGGAGGCGATGGCGGGGAACCGGCATCGGACCCGGCGGTGTCCTCGACGACCGCCGGCAGCACCCCTCCCGACACGACCCCCGTGGTGCGAGCAGCCCCCACCGCCGAGGCACCGCTCAGCCTGTGGGTGGGTGGTGACTCGATCTCCCAGGTGTTCGGGGAGTCGCTGGTCCGCATGGCCAGCCAGACCGGTGTCATCACCCCCGAGTTGGACTACCGGATCTCGTCGGGGCTGACCCGCCCCGATTACTTCAACTGGCCGGCCCACCTGGTCGATGTGCTCAGTGGCGGTCCCGATGTGGTCGTCATAATCTTCGGGGCGAACGACGCCCAGGGAATGGAGCTCTCCAACGGTGTCTTTCAGCCCTTCGACGACGAGTGGGTCGCCGAGTACACCTCCCGCGTGGCGGCGGTCATGGACCAGCTGGCGGCCGACCCGGAGCGCATCGTGATCTGGGTGGGTCAGCCCCGGATGAGGTCGGACAAGTTCGACGCCAAGATGCAGCGCCTCAACGAGATCTACCGGGCCCAGGCCTCACTCAGGGGCAACATCCACTTCCTGGACACCGTCCCCCTGTTCTCCGATTCCGACGGTAGGTACAACGCCTTCCTGCCCGGGGTCGACGGCGAGGTCCACAACATGCGTCAGCAGGACGGAACCCACCTGAGCAGGCCCGGTGGAGATCTTCTGGCCCGGGCGATACTCGACCTCCTCGACACCATCGTGGACCTGGACGCGGGCAGCTCGTCGGCGGTTTCCACCACTGCGGGAAGCTGAGCCCATGTCGGCCAGGCGGGTCTACAAGCCCTCCCGGAGTTCTGCGTCCCGCCGGTCGGGACGTGACCCCGGGGGGAAGTTCCTGACGGCGGAGAGGCGTGGTCGCAACGTCCTGGTCGTGGTGGCCCTGGCCGCGGCAGTGGTCGTCGTGCTGGCCACCTGGCTGCTGAGTCGCCGGGCCGATGACCCGACCCTGCAGCAGATCGACGTCCCCGCCTCCACGGTGCCGGCGGGAGAGGGTCTGGGGGGGCCACCCGAGAGCCGACCGGCGGGCGGATCCGATCAGGTGGCGTCGGGTGAGCTGGCCTCGGCCCATACCGAGACCTCCGAGTCGTCCCCGGCGTCCACGACGGTGCCTCCGACGACCACGACAGCGCCTCCGGCCACGACAGTGCCTCCAGCGTCCACGACAGCGCCTCCGGCCACGACAGCGCCTCCTGATCCGGTGGCTCCCGGAACCGGGCCGCCCACGGCTGGTGGCGGGTTGAGCGCCGCCGCCCTCTCCGGGCCGGACTTCTACCGGGCTTTCCGCTCCGACGGCCACTCGTTGGTGAGGGCGCCGACTCCCGACGATCCGCTCCGCATCTGGGTGGGCGGGGACTCTCTCTCCGGAGCCGTCGCCGACGAACTCGAGAGGTACGCGGCCACCGATCCGCTGGTCACGGTCACCAAGGAGACCCGCACCTCCACCGGAGTGGTGTCGGAGTGGTTCTTCGACTGGAGAGCCCGGATCTCCCAGGTGGCGGCGAGCGGCTACGACGTCATAGTGCTGACCATGGGTGGCAACGACGCCCAGCAGTTCCGGGGAATCCCGGCCCGGGTGGCCAGTGAGGAGTGGCGGGCGGAGTACCGGCGGCGGGTCGCCACCATGCTGCGGACCGCGGCCCGTCCCGGTCGTCTGGTGATCTGGATAGGCATGCCCCCGGCGACACCGGAGAACATCGCCCCGCTGATGCCGGTCGTCGACGAGCTCACCGCCTCAGCCGTGGCCGACACACCCGGTGCCGCGTACGTGGACGCCTGGTCGATGTTCGCCGGGCCCGAGGGGCAGTTCCTGAGGTCGGTCGTCACCCCCGACGGCCGCAGGGTCCGGGTCAGGGCCGACGACGGTGTCCACTACACGCTCGCTGCCGGTCGGATGCTGCGGAACCGGGTGCTGGAGCTGGTGATGGAGAACGTCGACTCGGGGGCCTACCGGGCCTCGGTCGTGGATTCGGGGGTCGGCTGAGACCGGTGGGGTCGTGGATTCGGGGGTCGGCTGACTCCCATCTGGTCGTCGGTGGGGGCGGTCTCCCGGGTGGCCCTACTCGGGCCCCGCGGCCTGATACTCCAGGGGCAGGTCACCGAGCTGGACGAGCAGTGATGCCACCCAACCCCCCAGTCCACCGAACTGCTCGTCGAGCACGGCCCCGTCGGCCATGACCTCCTCGGGTACCACGTAGTCCCCGGCGTAGGTGGCCTCCAGAGCCCAGCTCGGGTCGCGGAGGTCGCCTCCGTAGGTGGTCTCGACGGTGACGCTGTCGCGGGTGAGCCGGCTGTTGCCGAGTATCACACTCCGGCGGGGAAGCACGTCGAGGGCCACCGCGGGGTCGGGTGGGTTGGCCAGCCGCTGCATCCGGAACACCAGCTCGATGGTTATCCGTGGCGACTCCTCGGGGGGTTCACCGATGTACCACGAGCGGTATGCGGTCTGGGCCCAGGTCGGCCACACCATGGTTATGTCGGCCTTCACCCGTGGGGGAAGCCCCTCGCCGGGCAGGCCGTAGCTGGTCTCCCAGGAGGTGTCGCCCACCAGGACATCGGTCTGGAAGTGCTCCTCGAAGGCCTGGCGCTCGAGAAGCGCCGCCTCGAGTCCGTCGCGGATCGCACCGATGGCGTCGATGAAAATATGATCAAGCATCGGGTCGGAATCGGGCCGTCGTCACGGCCGTGCCCGCCCGCCTCGGCTCAACTGCGTCCGGCGTTGGGCCGTTTGCCGTGGTTGGCCTTGTTGCGACGGGCACGGAGCTTGCGCTTCTTGGTCTTCTTGGAGGAGGCCATAGGAATAGCCAGGCTACCGAAGTCCGCACGATCTCGAAACCTCGGGGCTGGACCGGACCCGTGAGGCGGTACCCTTCGCCGCCGATGGAGAGATTCGGATTCGTGGGACTTCCCAATGCGGGAAAGTCGTCCCTGTTCAACGCCCTGGCCGGAGGAGGCGCCCTGGCCGCGCCCTACGCCTTCGCCACGACCGACCCCAATGTCGGGGTGGCGAGGGTCCCCGATCCCCGTCTGGACGCTCTGGCGGAGATGAGCCATTCGGCCAAGGTGGTACCGGCGACCGTCGAGTTCGTCGACATCGGCGGCCTGGTCGAGGGGGCCAGCCAGGGCGAGGGGTTGGGCAACCGGTTCCTCGGCGGAATACGGGAGGTGGACGCCATCGTCTTCGTCCTGCGGGCTTTCGGGGATGGCGATGTACCGGGGCCGTCCGACCCACTGGAGCATCTCCGCATCGTCGAGCTGGAACTCACCCTGGCCGACCTGGAGACGGTCGAGACCCGACTGGACAAGAAACGCAAGGCGGCCCGCCTCAACCAACGCGACAGCGAACTGGTGGCCGAGGCCGAGGCACTCCAACGGGCCCTCGACGTGCTCTCGGAGGGGACACCCCTCTTCCGGTCCGACCTCGGTGAGAAGGAGCGTGAGGTTCTCAGGAGTCACTTTCTGCTGACGAACAAACCGGTCATGGCGGTGGTCAACATCGGCGAGGACCAGCTCGAGGAGGCCGAGGAGATCGCCGACCGCATCAGGGCCGAACTCCCCGAGGCCGAGGTCCTGCCGATGAGTGTGCAGCTGGAGGCGGAGGCGGCCATGCTCGATGCCGCCGATCGTCGGGAGATGCTCGAGGGACTGGGCCTGGGCGAGGGGGCACTGCCCCGATTCGTCCGGGCCGCCTACCACATCCTGGGTCTGCGAACCTTTCTCACCACCGGTGAGAAGGAATCCCGGGCCTGGACCTTCCGGGCCGGTTCGACCGCTCCCCAGTGCGCCGGTCGCATACACACCGATTTCGAACGGGGTTTCATCCGGGCCGAGGTCATCGACTGGGCCCGTCTGCTCGAGCTCGGTTCGTGGTCCGCGGCCCGCGATGTCGGAGCCCTGCGCCTGGAGGGCAAGGACTACGTCGTCAACGACGGCGACGTGATCGAGTTCCGCTTCAACGTGTAGCCGCAACCGTGTCCGGTCTCTTCCGGTCTCTGCCGGTCGTGTCCGGCCAGGCCTCTGGGGGCTCTCTTCCGCTGGATGTGGCCACGGCGGAGGTGGGAGGGCGCCGGTCAAATGGGGGAGGACGTGAGGCCGGGTAGTGCGTTGTGTCCACCGGAAGGGCCGGTGGGGGGGTACGGTCGGTTCGGTACCACCGGTCGAGTACGGAGTCCTTCGTGATGTGTGCGCTGTCCTCGGGAAGACCGTCGTCGGGCCTGTCGGTTCGTCGCCCCCGTCGACTGGGGGTCTGATCGTGCCGTGGCTCGTACGCGGGGATCAGGTACTCGCCAGTGTGGAGCTGGCCCCCGACCGCAGATCCCGGGCCCGGGGTCTGTTGGGCCGGGACGGTATCGAGGGGGCGTTCCTCCTGGAGCCGGCCCGATCGGTCCACACCATCGGCATGAGATTTCCGATCGACGTCGCCTGGCTGGGACCCGAGTACGACGTGATCGACATCCGGCGCATGGTTCCGGGACGGGTCAGCCGACCCCGGCTACGGGCTAGAGCGGTTCTGGAGGCGGAGGCCGGATGCTTCGAGAGGTGGGGACTGGCGGTGGGAGACCACCTCGAGATGCCGGGCCGCCATCCCGACGAAGCATGACCGGCACGTCGGCGGCAGGGACCCTGTACGTGGTGGCCACCCCGATCGGCAACCTGGGTGATCTGAGTCCCCGGGCCGTGGAGGTGCTGGGAGGAGTGGAACTCATCGCCTGTGAGGACACGAGGCGGACGGGGAAGCTGCTGCATCTGGCCGGGATCCCCTCACCAGGGCTCCTCCGTGTGGACATGCACACCGAGGAGGCCAGGACCGCCAGGGTTCTCGACGTGCTCGCCGGCGGCGGTGACGTCGCCCTGGTCAGCGACGCCGGGACCCCCGCGGTGTCCGATCCCGGTCGCCGTCTGGTGGCGGCTACCGCCGAGGCCGGACATCGGGTGGTTCCCGTTCCGGGGCCGTCGGCGGTGCTGTCGGCCCTGGCGGCTTCGGGCCTGGTGGCCGACCGCTTCGTGTTCGAGGGCTTCCTGCCCCGCAAGGGGGCCGAGAGGCGGCGGCGGCTCGCCGCCCTGGCCGCCGAGCCCCGTACGGTGGTCCTCTTCGAGGCCCCCACCCGGGTGGGAGCGACACTGGGGGATCTGGCCGCAGTGTGCGGGGGTGAGCGTGAGGCCGTGGTGGCCCGGGAGCTGACGAAACTCCACGAGACCGTGCACCGGGGCGACCTGGCCGGCCTCCGTGAGGAGTTCGCCGAGGGCGCCCGGGGCGAGATCGTCGTGGTCGTCGCCGGAGCGCCTCCCCCCGGCCCCGTCGAGGACGAGGAGCTGAGACGGATCCTCGGCCGTCGACGCGACGAGGGGATGGACCGGAAGTCGGCCGTGGCCCGGACCGTGGCCGATTCGGGAGCGGCGAGGAACCGGGTCTACGAGCTCTCCCTGGAACTCGACTGGAGCTGAGCCCCACCGCTCTCCGAGGCGAGCCGCAGCCGCACGTAGGGCACCACGACCGACACGAACTCCGCCAGCACGGCCGGCCCGTCGGGACCGGCGTCGATGATCCGACAACCGAGGCGGAACAGGCTGTGGTCGCGGTTCGGGGTCAGGTTGGTCACCTGGAGGACCAGCCGGAGGGCGCTGGTGCCGCCCCGGAGCCGTGGGATGTCCACGTCGACCACGAACTCCGTACCTCGGGAGAGCGGCCTCGAGGTGACCAGGGCCACACCTCCCTGGGTCAGGTCCCGGAGCTTGACGGTCTCACCGTCGAGGCGGGCCGGCAGGGTGATCGGGACCCGGTAGCTGGCCCGGTGCTGACGACGGCGAACGAACACGCCCAGCACCTCCAGCGCCATCCACAGGGTCACCCCGCCGACCAGGGTGGTGCCGACCAGGGCCAGTCCCCGCATGGGGGCCAGAGGCCAGCCGAGCAGGGCGTCCAGGAGGCGGGCGGACAGGACCACCTCGAGCACGAGGGTCATGGCCGTGAGCAGCTTGAGCTGTCCTATGACATCGAGGCCACCGCGATCCCGTCCGTGTTCGGGCCGGGGAGCGAATCGACGGGTGGATCCCGCCAGCCCGGCGACCAGGGCTCTCAGGTGCATCTCCAGGTTGATCATCCGACGGGTGGCGTTCTCCCCGGGACGCAGTCTCCCCCGCGATAGTGCGACCAGGGCCAGGGAGCGCAGCACGGCCCAGGGCAGCCACACCATCGCCAGGGCGGTGAGCGAGGCCGTGAGGGGTAGCCGCCCGGTCCACAGGGTGGCGATCAGGACCACGAACAGGACCAGGTCGGTGACCGATCTCAGGTAGCCGTTCAGCAGGTGGACGTGTACGACGCGTTGGCCTGGCGTGAGCCCCCGGGCGGTGAGTGGTGACTGGGGGGTCCGAAGGGTGGCCACGTGACCCCTCGCCCAACGTCCTCTCTGGGCCAGGTAGGAGGCCAGGTCGTGGGGTGCCAGTCCCTGAACCACGGGCCGCGGGTGGTGGCGGATCATCCAGCCGCGGGACTGCAGCTCGACGGTGGTGGCCAGATCGCCGGTGGTCGGCATGGTGGCGATGCCGCCCACGGCGAGAATCGCCTCGCGTCGGAGCAGTGACCCCGATCCCTCCCATATGGTCCCACCGAGGTGATCGCGGCCCGGTCCGAGAACCTGGTTGGCGTGATCACGCTCATGGCCCCGGTGGGAGTGGAGCAGCGAATCACGGTTGGAGAACTCGATGGGGGTCTGGACCAGGGCTACCCGCCGGTCATCGAAGTAACCCCTGGTGGAGACGATGAGATCGGGCATGGGAACCTGGTCGGCCCCGAGCACGGCGACCAGGTCGGCGTCACTGAACCGGAGGCCGTGGTCCACCGCACCGGCCCGGGCCCCCTCGTCGCCGGGGCGGGTCAGGTACGACACGCCCAGCTCGGTGGCGAGTTCGCGTACCTCGGCCCGGTCGGCGTCGTCGACCAGGATGGTCCGGTGCTGTCCCTCGACCAGGGTGCAGCCGACCAGCGTCGCCCGGATCTGGTCCAGGGGCTCGTCGAAGGAGGCCACGAGAAGGTCGACCGTCGGCCCGTCGTCGGATCGTCGGGGATCCTCGTGGCGGCAGTCCCAGGTCACGATGGTTTCCAGGAGCAGGCTCCACCAGCCGACGATCTCGGCGAACAACAGCAGCCAGTAGAGGACCGGAGAGGTCCCCGAGCCGGTGTCCAGGAGGCGCCACAGCAGGTAGCCCGCCCCGCTCAGCAGGGCCAGGGCCGCCAGGGCTCGGACCAGACTCTGGTGGCAGTCCCAGAATCTCGGGTGGCGGGCGCGGGGTACGGAACTCATCTCCATTGTCTGTCGACCGCGGGCACCCCCCACAGAAGCCCAATCTCTAGAGCCCCGGGTTCGGCGACCCGGCGGGCGGGATCGCCGAGCGGACCCGGGATCAGGCGGCCAGGACCTCCAGGAGGTCGTCGGCGAGGTTCCGGGAGGTACGCGGATCGAGGCGGGCGGCGGAGATACGCACCCCCGACTCGTGCTCGGGAACGACTGCCTCCACCCCGGATATGAGCCATCCTCGGCCGAGCATGCCCCGGACGGTGGCCGCGGGGTCGGGGGTGGGCACCCAGACGAAGGGCCCGGCCTGTCCCCGGGCCTGGATGCCCCGGGCCCGGAGTTCGGCCAGCAGGGCGATGCGTCGGGAGGCCTGGGTACGGGTGCTCAGATTGAGTCTCTGGGCCGCACTGGGGTGCCCGAGGAGTTCGTCGACCACCCGGCGCAGGAGCCCGGGCAGGGTGCTGCCCAGCCTCTCGACCCGACCCTCGACCCGGGCCATCGTGACCGGATCGGCACCGAGGGCGGCGATCCCGAGCCGGCTTCCGAGGAGAGCCTCATAGGAGCGGACCACGGCCCAGCGGGATCGCCCGGGATCGGTGAGCGGCTCGTAGGGAACTCCGGCCACGGGACCCAGTGGATCCCACTCGATCACGAGTGTGGAGGGCTCGGTTCTCAGAACCGTTCGGATCTCCGACGCCCGCTCCAGGTCCATCACCGCTCCGGTGGGATCCTGGCCGCGGGGGGTCAGCACACAGGCGGCGATCCGGGGCAGCGCCGCGGCGAGGTCTCCGGGGAGCACCCCGCGCTCGTCCATCCCCAGGGCCACCGGTTCCAGGCCGTTGAGCAGCAGGACGTCGGCGATCTCGGCGGAACCGGGATCCTCCATGGCCACCTTGTCGCCGGGGAGCAGGTGGGACTCCAGGACCCGGTCCAGTGCCTCCCGTGGTGAACCCATGGCGGTGACCAGGGGGGCTTCGATCCCGTCGGCCTCGAACTCCTTGGTGAGCCGCTCGGCCAGTCGGGGGGCGTCGCTGCCCGGCAGGCGGTCGGCCACGTCGTGGAGCACCTCCGACAGCGCCGGGAGGATGTCGTCGTCCTCGCGGGTGCGGGTGAGATCCCGGACGTCGGCGGGGACCGGGGTGTCCTCCCGGGCCTTGATCGGTGGCCGCTGGTGCACCCTGGTGCCGCCGCGCCCATGGGTGCTGATGACACCGCGCTGGCGCAGGTAGCGGTAGGCGGAGGAGACCGTGCTCGGACTCACCGCGAGTTCCTCGGCCAGGGCCCGAACGGTCGGGAGCTTGGAACCCGGGGTCAGACGACCGTCGCGGATGGCGTTCTCGATGCTGTCGCTGATGTCGTTGGCGCGACGACCCGAGACTCGGGAGGCGACGGAGATCTCCATGTGCGGCGAGAGTACCGAACAGCGGTCCCCAGTTGGTGGTTCCCCCCGCGTGTGTCCCCGACGGATCCCGGGTCACGGATGGGGTTCGGGGCGAGGTTTCCCTGTGGGGACGTCAGTCGGGCCCGGTGGGGAAGGGGAGCCCGGGGGTCTTGAGGGAGTTGCCGAACACGACCTGACGGCCGCGGCCCAGTTCCTTGGCCCGGTACATGGCCTGTTCGGCGTTTCTCAGCAGGCTCGATGGTGTGGTGAGCGAGGGTCGGGCCAGGGCGATGCCGATACTCACCGAGACGAACCACTCGGCCCCGTCTATCGGAAAGGGGTCGTCGACCACCCTCAGGAGACGGTTGGCGAACTGCTCGGCGTCGTCGAGGCGGTCGAAGTGCTCGCAGAGCACCACGAACTCGTCCTCGCCCAACCGGCCGATGGTGTCGCCGGGACGGATGGACGACTGGAGCCTCTCGGCCAGGGACTGGAGGATCCGGTCGGCGATGTCGGGGCCCACGCTGGTGTTGACCACCTCGAAGAAATCGAGGTCGAGCAACAGCAGGCCCACCCTCTGGCCGGTCCGGGTGGAACGGGCCAGAGCGACCTCGATGCGGTCGTGGACCAGCACCTTGCCGGGCAGCCCGGTGAGAGGGTCGTGGGTGGCCGCCCACCTCAGGTCGGCCTCGGTGGGGGCGTCGGGTCCCTCGGGTCGGGAGATGGACGACCAGTAGCTGATCGTCCCGTCGGAGCCGTGATGGGCCATGAGCACATAGGAGACGGGCCTCTCCTCGCCCTCGGAGTCGATCACGGCCAGGTCGGCCTGCCAGGTGCGGCCCTCGAGCGTGTCGGGTATCCCCTGGCGGGCGATCCGTTCCACCGCCCAGCGGGGGTGGATGTCGCCGAGGCCGATGCCGTCGAGGCTCTCGTCGTCGCCCAGGCCGATCGTGCGGCGGGCCGCGGCGTTGGCGAACACCGGGCCGTCGTGATCGAACATCCAGACGATGTCGGTGGTGGAGTGGATCACCTCATCGAGGGGCATCGGGCCGGAGCCGTTTCCCGAAGGTCCACCCTCGGAAGTGGCTCTGGCGGGATGTGGAGTGGTGGTCGGCTGCTCGGACATCCCCGGTGTCGGGGTGCCGGGCGCCGGTTCCCCCGAGGTCGGGGCGACGGCCCCCGGCGGCGAGTCGACGGGGCGGGCCAGGTGGGCCAGCCCGATCAGGTTGCCGGTCTGATCCCGGACCTCGGTCACCCGACAGGAGGTGGGGATCCACCGCGGCCGGCCCGAGTCGTCCCGGGCCCGGAACCTCAACTCGACCTCCAGAACGGGGGTTCGCGAGGTACGGCTGGCCTGGGCGATCACCTTGGAGTCGTCGGGGTGGATCAGATCGGCGAAGCGGGTCCCCCGCACCTCGTCGGCGTCGAGTCCGGTGGCCGCCAGGAACGAGGGGCTCACCAGGGTCACGGTCCCGTCCCCCCGGGTCATGACGACCAGCTCGTCGGTGTTCTCGGTCAGGGCCCGGAAGCGGGCGCTGATCTCCCTGACGCTGGGGGAGGCGTCCAGCGGCACCAGTTGCACCATGGAATGACCGCCGGGGGGTCCGCCGACGGGGTTCACGAAGAGCATGGCGTCGAGGGAGTCGCCGTCGGGCCGTTCGAGTCGAACCGGCAGATCCAGGGGAGCGGTGGGGTCGTGCAGCCACTCCTCGAGCCGGGGCACGCTGTCGTCGGAGACCAGCTCGGTGATGAGAGTTCCCGTCACCGCCCGGGTTGTCCTGCCCGTGAACTCGGCGTAGGCGGGATTGCACACCGTGTGGCGCCCCGCGGCGTCGATGACCGCCAGGCCGACCGACACGCTCTCGAACCCCTGTGAGGGCCAGCCCCGGGCCTGGGGGACGTCGTGGGTGTCGTGACTGCCGGCGATGCTCACGCTGTCCCCGCCATCGGCATCAAGTTCCGTCTCCGTTCCGGGCACCCTGAATCGTCACCATAGGCCAGAGGAGGACTGCATCGGTGACCCTGCGGCCGATAGCTACCACCTGTTATCGGAATCGGGTGGGTTGATATCGGGCGGTGGGTCCGGTCCGTCGTCGATACCATCGGCGGGGTGCCGGACAGCTACTACGTAACCACCCCGATCTACTACGTGACCGATGCTCCCCACATCGGCCACGCGTACACCACGGTCACCGCCGACGCGGTCGCCCGCTGGCACCGTATGGCGGGTGAGGACGTGAGGTTCCTGACGGGCACCGACGAGCACGGGCTCAAGGTGCAGCGATCCGCCGAGGAGCACGGTGTGACCCCCCAGGAGTGGGCCGAACGGACCTCCCGTCGCTACGAGGAGGCCTGGGAACTGCTCGACATCTCCAACGACGATTTCATCCGCACCACCGAGCCGCGACACCACACGGCTGTGACGAAGATCCTGGAGGCGTGCCGGGCCAACGGCGACATCGAACTGCGGCGCTACGAGGGCCTGTACTGCGTCTCGTGCGAGGGCTACTACACCGAATCCGAACTCGTCGAGGGCAACTGCCCCATCCACCACCGACCGGTGGAACACATGGAGGAGGAGAACTACTTCTTTCTCCTGAGCCGCTACGAGGATCGTCTGCTCGAGTGGTACGAGACCCACCCGGAGTTCGTGAGGCCCCGTTCCCGGCGCAACGAGGCCCTGGGTTTCATCCGTGGTGGACTGCAGGACTTCTCGATCAGCCGCACTTCGATCACCTGGGGCGTACCGATCCCCTGGGATCCATCGCACGTCACCTACGTGTGGTTCGACGCCCTCACCAACTACCTCACCGGGGCGGGCTACGGCAGCGACGACGAGGAGTTCGCCCACTGGTGGCCGGCGGTCCACCTCCTGGGCAAGGACATCCTCCGGTTCCACTGTGTCTACTGGCCCGCCATGCTGATGTCGGCGGGTATCGAGCCTCCCCGCAACGCCTATGTACACGGCTTCCTCCTGGTGGGCGGGGAGAAGATGTCCAAGACCACCCTGAACCAGATCGCCCCCGCCGACCTGGTCGCCGACTTCGGAGTGGACGGCTTCCGCTACCACTTCCTGCGCAACCAGCCCTTCGGACCCGACGGTGACTTCTCCTATGAGGGAATGGTCGCCCGGTACAACGCCGACCTGGCCAACAACCTGGGGAATCTGCTGAGTCGGGTGTCCACGGTGGTGGCCAGGAAGTGTGGTGGTGTCGGCCCCGCCCCCGATCCCGGGAGCGAGCTCGGGGTCCTGACCGCCGAGGTGTTCGACCGGGCCGCCAACGCCTGGGCGGATGTGCAGCCCTCCGCCGCCCTGGAGGCCACGTGGAGTCTCATCGGGGCCGCCAACGCCATGCTGGAAAAGGCCGAACCCTGGAAGATGGAACCCGGCCCCGAGGTCGACCGTGTCCTGGGCGATGCCCTGGAGGTCCTGCGGATCGTGGGTCTGCTGGCGGCACCGGCGATTCCATCCTCGGCCGCGGAGATCTGGCGCCGGATAGGTCTGGGCTCCGACCCCTCGGCGGCGGGGCTCGAAGCGGCGGGCTGGGGCGGGTACCCCGGTGGTCTGGAGGTGGAGAAGGGCAAGCCGCTCTTCCCCCGCATCGGGGGACGCGGAAACCGCTCGTGAGCACCGATCCGGGGCCTCTGTCGGGTGAGTCGGGGCGGTTGGAGTGGCTCGACAACCACTGTCACCTTCCCGACGACAGCGCCGAGACGGCACGGTTGCTGGGCGAAGCCCGCAGCGCGGGGGTGATCGGGCTGATCGATGTCGGGACCGACGAGGCCTCGAGCCGGGCTGCTCTCCGCCGAGCCGAGGAGGCGGCGGAGCGGGCCCCGTCCGCCGAGGTGCCCCGGGTGTGGTCGACGGCGGGGCTGCACCCCCACGACGCTTCCGCGGCGGGGGGCAGGGATTCGCTGGAGTGGGTGGTGGGTCTCCTGGGGCGGGAGCCGGTGGTGGCGGTGGGGGAGTGTGGCCTCGACTACCACTACGACCACTCTCCCCGTGACGTACAGAGGTCGGTGTTCGCCGCTCAGGTGGCGATCGCCGTGGAGCACTCCCTGCCCCTGGTGATCCACTCCCGGGAGGCGTGGGACGACACCTTCGACATCCTGGCGGCGGAGGGTGTTCCCGAGTCCACCGTCTTCCACTGTTTCACCGGTGGCGTCGCCGAGGCCCGGCGGGCCCTCGACGTGGGTGCCCACATCTCCTTCAGCGGCATCGTCAGCTTCAAGTCGGCGGCCGACGTCAGGGAGGCCGCCGTCCTGTGTCCGGCCGACCGGATGATGGTGGAGACCGACTCCCCCTATCTGGCTCCCGTTCCCCGGCGGGGAAGGCCCAATCAACCGGCGTTCCTGCCCCTGGTCGGGGCGGCACTGGCCGAGGCCCGCGGGGAGTCCCTCGTAGCCGTGGCGACACGCTCCGTGGTGAACGCCGAACGTTTCTACCGCTTGGTCCGTTGACCTGGGAAGTCGCGGTTGCGGGGCCCGTTGGGGGTACCTAGGCTGCTGCCGTTCCTGAGACTGTGACCGATCGGAGCCGCTCACGCGGTTCCGGACAAGGGCGGAGCAAACCCTGATTCACAGACGACGGGAGCGGAGCAGACCCGTACGGATCGCCTCGGCGATCACGACGGTCATGCTCCCACTCCTACTTCTGTACAACCTGACCGCTGCCCCGGCCGGCCAGACCTACGCGGTCGCGGCCTACAGCGCCACCGCGCCCACGGTTCCACCGCTGGGGCCCGGTGATCGGGCCGCGGCCATGTCCATGGGCCGGGCGGCGCCCGACGTGGCGGCCTACGCCTTCGACGCCGCCCTCAGCGCCATGGATCAGACCGTCCCCTCCCCGGCACCCACCACGATCCCACCCGAGGCGATCTCCGCCGAGGTCACGACAACGACCACCGTCGCCGACGTGACGACCACCACGACGGCGGCCCCGACAACGACGACCACCGCGGCCCCGGCCACGACCACCACGGCGGCTCCGACGACGACCGTGGCTCCCACGACCACCACGACGGCGGCTCCGACGACGACCACCGCGGCCCCGGCCACGACCACCACGGCGGCTCCGACGACGACCGTGGCTCCCACGACCACCACGACGGCGGCCCCGACAACGACGACCACCGCGGCCCCGGTGGGTGAGACCGGGCCGATAGCCCCCTGGCCCTACAAGGACTCCTGGCCCGACATCTCCATGTGGGAGCGCCTGGCGAGTTGTGAGTCGGGTGGCAACTGGGCGGTCAACACCGGCAACGGGTACTTCGGCGGGCTGCAGTTCAACCAGACCTCATGGGCCTGGGTCGGCGGCGAGGGTCTTCCCCATCAGGCCTCCAGGGCCGAGCAGATCTACCGGGCGTCGTTGCTCTGGGAGTACCAGGGGTGGGGTGCCTGGCCCGGATGCACCCGGAGTTTCGGCTGGAGCAACCGCCAGACCAACCGGTGACCCTCTCCCGTCGGGAGGTGATCGACCTGCTGGCAACGAGGGGGATCGAACCCCGGCGGTCCCTGGGCCAGAACTTCGTGGTCGATCCCAACACCGTGCGCCGGATCGTACGTCTGTCGGGTATCACTCCCGGTGAGTCCGTGGTCGAGATCGGACCCGGTCTGGGGTCCCTCACCCTGGCGCTGGTGGAGGCGGGGGCATCGGTGACCGCGGTGGAGGCAGATCCGGTGCTGGCCGAGATCCTCGCCGAGGTCACCGAAGGAATGCCCGTGAGGATCATCGTCGGCGACGCCCTGAGCCTCGAATGGGCCCAGGAACTCGACCCCGGCACCGAGAGTCTGATCGCCAACCTCCCCTACAACGTGGCCACACCGCTGGTGGCCGAGGTCCTGGACCACGTGGCCCGGATCCGCAAGCTGGTGGTCATGACCCAGAAGGAGGTCGGACAGAGACTGGTGGCCGATCCGGGTTCCAAGGCCTACGGGGCCCTCTCGGTGAAGGTGGCCTCCTGGGCCCGGGCCCGACTGCTGGGGGCGGTCCCGCCCACCGTGTTCCATCCCCGGCCCCGGGTCGAGTCGGCTCTGGTCGAACTGGTGCGACACCCCCGCCCCGCCGTCCCCGAGGACATCGACCGCGAGGCGTTCTTCTCCTTCGTGCGCCAGGGATTCGGCCAGAGGCGGAAGATGCTGCGACGTTCCCTCAGGGGACTGGTGTCCGAGGAGGACTTCACCCGGGCGGGGGTGGGCCCCCAACAGAGACCCGAGGAGTTGGGCCTCGACCAGTGGTTGTCGCTCTACCGCGAATCGCTCCCCGGGGAACTCCCGTGAACCCCCGCCCGGACACCGGGCATGTCGTCCTCGTCGCTGCGGCGAAGTTGACCCTGTCACTGCGGATTGTCGGAGTGCGCCAGGACGGATATCACCTGATCGACGCCGAGATGGTCAGTCTGGATCTCGCCGACACCATCGACGTCTCACCCGGAACCGGGGTCACCTACCTGAGGGGGTCGACCGGGGAACCCATCGACCTGGGTGAGGGGGATCTGGTCTCGGACGCCCTGGCGCTGACCGGAGAGCGGGTGGCCGTGGTCGTGACCAAGCACATCCC
>DRKF01000535.1 GCA_011051915.1 Acidimicrobiales bacterium
AGCTCGTCGATGAAGGTGCTCTTGCCCACCCCCGGTGTGCCGGTGATACCGACCCGATGGGCCCCACCGCTGTGAGGCAGCAGAACCCCCAGCAGCTCCTGGGCGGGGTCGAGGTCGGTGGCCCGGGTGCTCTCGACCAGGGTGATGGCCCGCCCGATGGCCGAGCGGTCGCCGGCCAGCACCCCGGCGGCCAGATCCTGCGGATCGGGGTTCACGGACCGGTGACCCGGGCCGGGGCGCCGCTCGTCATGAGTCGCCTTCACCCCCGTTGCCGGTGTCGACACTGTCGAGACTGTCGCCGCCTCCGTCGAGGTGGTCGATCAGCTCGACTGCCGCCCGGGCGATGACCGTGCCGGGGGGATAGATGGCCACCGCCCCGGCCTCCCGGAGAGCATCGAAGTCCTGGGGCGGCACCACCCCGCCCACCACTATCGAGATGTCGGGGCGACCCAGTTCGGCCAGGGCGTCGCGCAGCTCGGGTACCAGGGTCAGGTGACCGGCGGCCAGGGAGCTCACCCCCACCACGTGCACGTCGTTCTCGACCGCCTGACGGGCGGTCTCGGCCGGGGTGGAGAACAGGGGGCCGATGTCGACGTCGAAACCCAGGTCGGCGAAGGCGGTGGCTATCACCTTCTGGCCCCGGTCGTGTCCGTCCTGGCCCATCTTGGCCACCAGGATGCGGGGTCGGCGACCGTGGGCGGCCTCGAAGTCGGCGACCCGACCCCGGACCTGTTCCACGGCGCCGTCCTCGCCCATCTCCCTGGAGTACACACCGGCAATGGTACGGACCTCGGCCACGTGGCGGCCGACCGCCTTCTCCACCGCCAGGCTGATCTCCCCGACGGTGGCCTTGGCCCGGGCGGCGTCGACGGCCAGGGCCAGCAGGTTGCCCTCACCGGACGCCGCGGCCGAGGTGAGGGCCTCCAGGGCGCGCTCCACCTCGGCGGGATCGCGTTCGGCCCGCAGCCGTTCCAGCTTGGCCAGCTGGGCCCGACGCACCTCGGCGTTGTCGACCTTGAGAACCTCGATGTCCTCGGGGGTGTCGAGGGGATACAGGTTCACCCCGATCACCGCCTGGCGCCCCGAGTCGATGCGGGCCTGGGTGCGGGCGGCGGCCTCCTCGATACGCATCTTGGGGATCCCGGCCTCGATGGCCCGGGTCATGCCCCCCATCTCCTCGACCTCGGCCAGGTGGCTGCGGGCCCGGTCGGCCAGATCGGCGGTGAGCCGTTCGAGGTGGTAGCTGCCTCCCCACGGGTCGATCACCCCGGTCGTGCCCGATTCGAGTTGCAGGAAGAGCTGGGTGTTGCGGGCGATGCGGGCGCTGAAGTCGGTGGGCAGGGCCAGGGCCTCGTCGAAGGAGTTGGTGTGCAGGCTCTGGGTGCCGCCCTGGGTGGCGGCCATGGCCTCCACGCAGGTGCGGATCACGTTGTTGTACACGTCGGTGGCGGTGAGGCTCCATCCCGAGGTCTGACAGTGGGTGCGCAGCGACAGCGACTTGGGGTTGGAGGGTTGGAACTGCGACACCAGCTCCGACCACAGCAGGCGTCCCGCCCTCAGCTTGGCCACCTCCATGAAGAAGTTCATGCCCACGGCCCAGAAGAAACTGAGCCGGGGAGCGAAGGCGTCGATGTCGAGCCCGGCGGCCAGGCCGGCCCGGATGTACTCCACCCCGTCGGCGAGGGTGTACGCCAGCTCCAGGTCGGCCGTGGCCCCCGCCTCCTGCATGTGGTAGCCCGAGATCGAGATGGAGTTGAACCGGGGCATGTTCCGTGAGGTGTAGGCGAAGATGTCCGACACGATCCGCATGGACGGACCGGGGGGATAGATGTAGGTGTTGCGGACCATGAACTCCTTGAGGATGTCGTTCTGGATGGTCCCCGACAGTTGCTCGGGGGCGACTCCCTGCTCCTCGGCGGCCACGATGTAGAGGGCCATGATCGGCAGCACCGCCCCGTTCATGGTCATCGACACGCTCATGCGGTCGAGGGGGATGCCCTCGAACAGGGTCCTCATGTCGTAGATCGAGTCGATGGCCACCCCGGCCATGCCCACGTCGCCGGCCACCCGGGGATGGTCGGAGTCGTATCCCCGGTGGGTGGCCAGGTCGAAGGCCACCGAGAGTCCCTTCTGGCCGGCGGCCAGGTTGCGGCGGTAGAAGGCGTTGGACTCCTCGGCGGTGGAGAACCCGGCGTACTGGCGGATGGTCCACGGTCGGGTGACGTACATGGTGGGGTAGGGGCCCCGCAGGTAGGGGGGAGCCCCCGGGTAGGTGTCGACGAAGTCCAGACCCCGACGGTCCTCGGCGCTGTAGAGGGGATGGACGGTGATGCCTTCGGGGGTTTCCCAGTCCAGATCGGTGGGGCTCTGGCCGGTGGCCTCGACCAGGGCGGTCTCCCAGTCGGCCCGGGTGTGGCCGCGGTCGGCCGGGCCCAGATCGACACCGGTGAAGTCGGGTATGGGTGAGGGGTTCATGATCGGACCTCCCAGATGTCGAGGGACGGGCCCAGCACCTCGGTGAAGTCAGGTACGGATGAGGTGGTCACGGGCGGGCCTCCCAGATGTCGAGGGCCCGGCCCAGCACCTCGGTGAGGGAGGCCTCGGGGTGGATGAATCCGGCCGCTCCGGCCGCGGTCAGGGCCGGATCGGGCTGGGCGGCCACGAACACGACGGCCCCGGCCGAGAGTTCCGCCACCGTGGCGGGTGTCGGTTCCTCTCCCGCTCCGGGGCAGATGCACACGATGGGTGATTCGCCGTC
>DRKF01000536.1 GCA_011051915.1 Acidimicrobiales bacterium
ACCGGGCGCTGACCGGGCCCGAGATCGACCGCCTCGACGACGAGGCCCTGACCCGGGCCCTGGAGGATCCGGTGCTGTTCGCCCGCACCGCCCCCGAGCACAAGCTGCGAATCGTGAGGGCCCTGCAGGCCCGGGGGGAGACGGTGGCCATGACCGGTGACGGCGTCAACGACGCCCCGGCCCTCAAACAGGCCGATGTCGGGGTGGCCATGGGCCTGCGGGGAACCGACGTGGCCCGGGCCGCGGCCGACATGGTCCTCACCGACGACAATTTCGCCTCGATAGTGGGGGCGGTGGAGGAGGGCCGCCGGCAGTACGACAACATCGAGAAGTTCGTCCGCTACCTGCTCAGCTCGAACACCGGTGAGGTCGTCGCGGTTCTGTTCAACATCATGTCCAACGGGCCCCTCATACTCCTCCCGGTTCAGATCCTGTGGATGAACCTCGTCACCGACGGCATGACCGCCGTGGCCCTCGGGATGGAACCGGGAGGTGACGACCTCATGGAACGACCGCCCCGCGACACCCGGGCCCCCATTCTCGACGCCCGCGCCGCGGCCCTCATCCTGGCCCTGGGTTCCTACATCGGACTGATGACCCTGGCCCTGTTCCGCTACCGCTTGGGCGACGGAACCTCGGCGGAGTTGTTGAAGGCCCAGACCATGGCGTTCGTGGGGATAGTCATCGTGGAGAAGATGAACGTCTTCAACTTCCGCTCCCTGACCGAGCCCCTGAGTCGGATCGGTTTCCTCACCAATCCGTGGCTGCTGGGAGCCTGGTCGATCACGGTCGGCCTGCAGGTCTGCGCCGTGTACGTGCCCTTTCTCCAGAACGCCCTTCACACCGTGGCTCTCGGGTGGATCGACTGGCTGCTGATCGCCGCCGTCGCCCTGCCGGTCTTCGTGGTGACCGAGGCCGTCAAGATCATCAGCCACCGGAGGCGACCCACCTCCGAGCGATGAGCTGCTTTGCTGAGACCGTCGACGGGCGGGGAGACATGCCGAAGGCGGGGGCGTCGGTCGATGTGAGACCCGAGACCCTCAGCGGGCGGGGGCGACCCCATCGGAACTGATCCCCACGCCCAGGGCGACGACCGCGGCCACGACCAGGGCTCCGAATCCCGAGATCAGGAAGGGGAGCCGCCCGGTCTCTCCCCAGAACAGACCGGCCCACAGTCCGGCCACCAGGGCTCCGGCCCCGGTGAGGGCGTGGAACAGGCCCAGACCCCAGCCGACATCCTCGGCCGGGCACAGGTCGGCCACCCACGCCTTGCCGACACCGTCGGTCAGGGCGGTGTAGCAGCCGTAGAGCGGCAACAGCACGAACACCCAACCGGTACCGGTGACCAGGCCCAGACCCAGGTAGGCCACCGCGAACACCACCAGGCCGGCGGCGTAGACCAGGCGTCGCGGTATCCGGTCCGACAGCGATCCGGCCGGGTAGCTCACGGCGGCGTAGACCATGTTGTACAGCACATACGCCCAAACCACCCCGGCGACACCCAGGCCCAGGTCCTGGGCCCTCAGCAGCACTAGGGCGTCTGAGAAGTTGATCAGCCCGAACAGGGTGAGTACGGCGACCGTTCGCCAGTAGCGCCGCGGCAGGGGTGCCCGGACCGGCCGCCCGGCCCCCGTCGAATCGCGCCCGTTCCGGTGCGGGGGCTCACGCACCAACGAGACCAGCATCACGGAGATCACGGCCGGCACCACGGCCAGGACCAGCACCGGTCTGATGCGGTGGCTGAACAGGGCGAAGGCCGCCAGACCGAGCAGAGGCCCCAGAACCGCTCCGGCGGTGTCGGCGGCGCGGTGAAACCCGAGTGCCCGCCCCCTGTGGGACTGCGGGGTGACCTCGATCAGCAGGGCGTCGCGGGGAGCGGTCCGAACGCCCTTACCCACCCGGTCCACGAATCGTGCCACCAGCACCAGGGGCCAGACCGTGGCCACGGCGATGATCATCTTTCCCAGGGCCGCCAGGCCGTAGCCGGTGGCGATCTGCTCCTTGCGACGCCCGATCCGGTCGGACACCCAGCCTCCGATCGCCTTCATCACCGCGGCGGTGGCCTCGGCCACCCCCTCCACGATTCCCACCACCGCCGGAGGGGCGCCCAGGGTGATCGTCAGGAATCTGGGCAGGAAGGGGTAGAGCATCTCCGAGGCCGCGTCCTGGGCGAAGCTGACCGCTCCCAGCACCTTGACCTCGCGGGGCAGAGGGGCGTCGGCGCCGACACCGGGAGCGGTCCCGGTGGGCGAGCCGACATCGGAATCGGACACCACAGCTCGGGGCGCCCCGTCGCTCTCATCGGACTCCACGCCCATGCTGCGCTCCTCGGGAGCCGGCGAGCGGCCCACCGGCTCGCTCCCCGGATGGTCGGGCTGCGGGGATTTGAACCCCGGACCTCTGGTCCCCCAGACCAGCGCGCTAACCAAGCTGCGCCACAGCCCGTGACGACCCCGGTTCCTGACGGTCCCGGGGCAGACCGATGATGTTACCCCACCCCGTCGGAGATCAGAACCAGGTCGACCACGGTTTCCCCGGGAGTCATCGGAGAACCCGTCGGTAGGAGCACCACGCCTCCCCCGAAGGCGTTCACCACGCCGTCGGCCGTCAGAACCAGGTACCCGCGTCCCCCCGGGAGGTTGCGTACCCGGATCGCCCTGGGCAGCATCGCACCGGGGACCCCGGGGAAGCGGCTGCGGATCGAGCCCTCGTAACCCAGACCGAATACGAACACCCCACCGTCCTCGGCGACCATCCGGTAGCCGTCGCCCTGCGCCGCCACCGATCTGATGGGGGCGTCCAGGGGAATCATGGCGACGCTTCCCCGGAAGTCGGCATCACCGAAGGCGAACACCCCACCGTCGGCGGCAACCAGCCAGTACCCGTCGCCCGTAGGTGTGGCCGCCATGTCGACCACCGGTGCCACGAGGTCCATCCCACCGGTGGAGCCGAGGAAGCGGGCATCGCCGAAGGCGAACACCCCACCATCGGCACCCAGGAGCCAGTATCCGTTCCCGGTCGGGGTCACGGCCATGGCGACCATGGGGGCGTCGAGGGGGACACCCGACATGTCACCGCGCCAAACCGCCCCCTGCCGGGCCGTCACCAGGCCGTCGGCGTGCAGGAGGAACAATCCCCGACCTCCGGGGGGAGAGGCGGCAGCCACGACATCGGCGGATCCCGACGGGGCCGACACGGTGGAGACACCCCCGAATCCGAGGGCGTCTCCCCCCGAGGTGACGATCCAGTAGCCGGTGATCGTGGCCGGGTCCGATCCCGGTTCCGGTCCGGAGTCGGATCCGGGGGAGGCAGCGGGCGGAGACGGCTCGGTGAAGGAGACCGATGTGCTCGCACCCTCACCGGCCAGGGTCCGGGGGATCACCGTGATCACGTGGTCCGAACCGGGTTGCAGGCCGGTGAC
>DRKF01000537.1 GCA_011051915.1 Acidimicrobiales bacterium
AGGCCCAGAGGGGGCATGGTGGCGAACTCGGCCCGGGCCAGTTCGGGTACCCGGAAGGACGTCTCGGGATCCTGCACCGCGGCCGAGTAGTCGGTCATCGACGGCCAGACCCGGGCCATCAGCTTCCCTTCCCTGTCGCCGCGGACCGACCGACGCGGATCCGGACCAGGGTCACATCGTCGTTCACGATCCGGTCGTGGTCCCGCAGGTCATCGATCAGCGCACCGAAACCATGGTCGTCCACCTGGCCGAGCTGGACCCAGGACCCGCTCCCGGCCCCGGCGGAACCGAGCGCCCACTCGGCCAGGGCGTCGCTCATGAGCAACACCAGGTCGTCAGGCGCCACCTCGGCCCGGCCGCGGAACGACCTCCCGGCGGAACGGGCGGCGAGGCCGGCATCGGAGGAGATCAGGTCGGGATGAGTACCGAAGCTGTCACCGGGGCCCATGGGTGACGACCACAGGAGATGGTGACCCCTCGCCACCAGCAGGCAGCAGTCACCCACCCCGACCCACCCGACAGTCACGTCCTGGCCGGATCCGCGGCCGAACTCCACCCCGAGGAAGGTGGCGAAGGAGTGGCGGGCCGATGACGCCAGGCGAACCCAGTTCCCGGTGTCCATGGTCTCCGCGTTCGGGTCGGGGTTCGCCCGGGTGAACTCGGCGCAACGGCGCCCGATCCACTCGGCCAGAGCCGAGGAATCGGCGAGGTCGAAGGGGTCGGACAGAAATCCCTCCACCAGGTGACCGGCCCAGTCGGCGGCCCGCACCGAGGCCGAGGCTCCGTCGGCCAGGGCGTAGCGGCCCGCGGCGGTGTCCAGGGCGAAGGCGTCCTCCCACTCGGAGTCGACACCCCCCCGCTTCACCCGGTGGAAGGCGGTCGCATCCAGTGGGACGGACTCGAGGCGAGGTCGACCCGGCAACCGTCGGGACACCGGATTCAGACCCCCACGTGGTGGGTGGCGGTCCCGATCTGCAGGAAGTTCACCACCGTGGAGATATCGGCGTTGAACACGAAACCCCGGGCCCCGGGCCCCACCGTGAGGCCCTGCATCCCCGCCAGCTCCCGGATGAACGGGGGCAGCTCGCTGGACGCCTCGAAGAGCTGGCGTGCGTACTGGTCGGGCAGGGCTTCCGACGAGGACGGGAACATGAGTGGTTCGGCCTCGGTGGCGGAGATGTTCACGTTGAACACGAGCGTGCTGCCATCGGAAGTGGCCAGGGACTCGAGTCGGCGGGCCCACTCGACAGGGTCGCCGTCGGTGGCCGCGCCGTCGGAGATGTTGATCACGATCGGTGGGAACGAATCGGGATGGGTCTCCACCCAACGGGCGAGCATGGCCCCGGCCCGGTCCATGGCGGTGACCATCGGTGTGGCCCCGTCGGCGGTGGGCTCCAGCCACACCGGCTTCCGTATCGAGCGACCGGTGGCGGGATTCGTCCGCTGTTCGATCCGCGTGGGGCTGTTGGCGATGTCCACGATCGAGGTCAGGTAGCTGCCGGTGAGGTTCCCGCCCCACGCCGGTCCGACCGTGGCGCCGTAGCCGATCACCGCGATGTCGTAGTAGTGGCGGGGGCCCTCCGTCGGGTTCTTGACGCACCGCATGACCAGTTCGTAGAGGAGGTCGTTGATGGCCTCGGCCACGGCCTGGGCCTTGGACTCCTCGACTCGTCCGGAGCATGGTTCGGTCATCGAGTACGACTGGTCGACCAGGAACACGAAGCAGGCCGGATGGTCCCGGTCGACTCTCCGGGCGTAGGACATGGTGATCTCCTCCTCGAACCCACCGGCTCCGTGGTGGAACGGAGCCCCCGACACGGCCCGGAGGGGGTCCGGGCCTCGGCAGCGGTCTTGTCAACGGCGGCGTGAGGTGCGACGGAACATCGTGACGTCGGGGGTTACGCCACGGGAGGCGAACGGGGTGCGACCGACCGGCGCGGGTCGTCCGCATCCCGGCAGATCCCGCGGGTGGGGGAACCGACGGAGGAGGGCACCGAAATGGCGACACAGGCACCGGGCGGGCGGCCGGGGACCTCCGCTCCCGGACCGGGTTGGTATCCGGACCCCATGGGACACGGCGAGAGGTACTGGAACGGCAACGCCTGGACGAGTGAACTGAGAGCCGTGCCGAGCCCCACGGTGACGGCACCGGCTGCGGCCTCGCCGGACGACCCGGCCCGTACGAACGACCTGACCCAGCGGAGGGAGAAGGGCTCGGGGTTCTCCCGGGAGATGACACTGGCCGCGGTCGGCGCCGCTCTCCTGGGCCTCGGTGTGTTCCTCCCCTGGGCGAAGGCCCCCTTCGAATCGGTCAACGGGCTCGAGCGCCTGCTGCCCTGGCTGGTGACCGGTGTCTCGGAGAACTCGAACGCGGAAGACACCTTCATCGCCCACGGTTGGTTGTTCCTCGCTCTGGCGGCGTTGATACTGCTCCAGGTGTCCACCCGTCGCCTTCCCGGCGGTCGGACGACGATCGTGCTGGCCGCCGCGGCGGCGCTGGGGTTGACGGTCGCCGACTTCGTTCGCTTCCGGCAGGTCTGGAAGCCCCTCACCGGGGTATCGGTGGGAATCGGGCTCTACGTCAGCGGCCTGGGCGCAGCCCTGGTCCTCGGCTCGGTCGCCTTCGGCGGGGATCGAGTCCGGGAGAGCCGCCAGGGGAGGCCCTCGACCACCGGACCCGGGTCGTACCGACCGCCGGGTGATCTGATGAGGCCACCGGCGCCGCCAACACCAGCTCCGCCTGAAGGCCCGGGCCGCACACAGGCAGCCTCTCCGACCCCGTCGACTCCGAAGTCTGTGTCTCCGGCGGATACTCCTTCGGTCGGGACACCTCGGACCCCGCCACCGCCGTCGCCGGGTCCGCCACAGGCACCACCTCGCCGTCCCGACGCCCCCGGCTCCGCCGGTCGGTGGTGGAAGGAGTAGGCGGGTGGCAGGGGGCGACGTCGCGGCGTCGGGGGTTTCGGCGGCGGTCGCGGCGAACCCCACGGCGCGATCGATTCGCCCGATCGCCATCGGCTGGCGGGCACTGCTCGTGGCGCTCGGGTTCTCCAGCGTGGCCTCCCTCCTGGGCTGGGTCTACGGGCTGGCCTCCTTCGCCACGCTGTTCCGTTGGGTGACGCTGCCCGGGGCGCTGATCCTGGTTCTCCTCGCGGTGCGATCGGCGCAGGGAGGAGCGGGAGGTATCGGTCCGGTACTCACCGTCGGCGCCTTCTCCGGTCTGGTGGGGACCCTCGCCTACGACCTGTTCCGGGTTCCGTTCATCTTCGGCGGCGGTCTGCTGCTGCTGTCTCCCGTCGAGAGTTACGGAGTGCTGGCCACCGGTGCCTCACACAGCTCGGGATGGACCGACTTCGTCGGCTGGGCGTACCACTTCTCCAACGGAATCGGGTTCGGCATCGCCTATGCCGCCGTGGCCCTGCGCCGGCACTGGGCGTGGGGGGTTCTGTTCGCCCTGGCGTTGGAGACCGGCACCGTGCTCACCCCCTTCGCCTCCGCCTACCAGCTCGACGGCAAGTACTTCGTGATCGGGATCGCCTACGCGGCCCACGTGCCGTTCGGTCTGGCCCTGGGTCGGGCCTCCGCCGAGCCCGAGCGGGTTCTGCACCTGGTGGGGGTCCTGGGCCGGAGAACCACAGCGGTCGCCGTGCTCGGAACCCTCGTCGTGCTGGCCGTGTGGTTGCGGCCGGGCTGGAACGATCCCGATGTCACCGCGGGAGCAGCGGTCTCCGCCGGTCCCTCACTGATGATCCAGGGTGGCCGGATTAGCCCCGAGTTCACGGTCGTGGGCCCCGGCGGCTGC
>DRKF01000538.1 GCA_011051915.1 Acidimicrobiales bacterium
ACGGCGTTCTTCACCGCCGAGGTGGATCCGGTGACCGAGAGCAGGGTCGGCCTGCTGGTGGAGTACGGCGACACCGCCACCATCTTCTCCAACCCCTCCGATGAGCGCACCGAGAACTACGTCACGGGCAGGTTCGGATGAGTACCCCCACCGGCGAGCCCGAAGCGGGTGGCCACACCCTGCATGTGTTGGACCGGGCCAAGACTGATTCTCACGGCTGAGTCCGTGTTCCGACCCCGGCCCGGACCGGGGCGTTGCCCGCTGCGGGGAAGTCATGGTGTCCTCGGGTGGTTTCACCGTTCATGACCAAAGCAGTGTTCGATGGTGTTGTGCTGGCCGAGAGCGACGACGTCAAGGTCGTCGAGGGCATGACCTACTTTCCCCTCGAGAGTCTCACCGAGGGGGTCCTGCTGGACAGCCCCACCACCAGCCGTTGTGTGTGGAAGGGCAAGGCCCGCTACTGGCATGTCCAGGGGAAGTCGGAGATCGCCACCGACGCCGCCTTCGCCTATGAGAAGCCCTGGCCCCTGGCCCGTCGCCTGGTGAGCGATCGGGTGGCCTTCTGGCAGGGTGTAGAGGTGGTCGAGGACTGAGCTGAACCCTGGCGGCGAAGCCGGGGACCGAGGACGAGTCTCCACTCTGTTCCCGCGGTGGGGCACCATGGTCCTGATCCGATCGAGGGACCGGGTCGCGCCAGTTGGGAGTTGCGCAATGGGCTTCGAGGTCTCAGGGCATCACATGTCGTTCCCGGTCTCGGATCTGGGACGTTCCCGGGCGTTCTACGAGGGGGTCCTGGGCCTCGAGCAGATCCCCCGTCCGGACTTCGGTCCGGTCCGGGGCGTCTGGTACCAGGCGGGTCCGGTTCAGGTGCACCTGATCCTGCACGAGGGGATGGACCCGGTGTCGACCGGCGCCATCGAGCCCGGATCGCGACACGCGGCGTTCGCCGTCGCCGACTACGAGACCGCACGTAGGCGGCTGGAGGAACTCGGTGTGGCTCACCGGGCCTCGGCGGTGACCGGGCAGATCTTCTGCCACGACCCCGATGGCCACACCATCGAGCTGATCCAACCCGGAGTTCTGAACGCCTGACAGGCCCGGGTGCGTCCTGACCCGGAGGCCTCACGGGAGGCGAATCAGACCAACTCGCCGAGGTCGTCCAGGTCGTCCAGTTCACCCCTGCCACCCACCTGCTCGTGGATCTCGGCGGTGGTGTGCAGCAGGGCCAGGGTCTCGGGAGTCGGCTTCACCCGAATCGTGATGCGGGCGGTGTCGTTGAGGAAGTTGATGTTCCCCACGGTGACGCCGAGGATCGCCAGGCCCGTGCGGCGTTCGAGGTCGGCTATGAGTTCGGCCCGGCGTCGGGGATGGATCAGGTCGATCTTCTCGTAGACCACGGTGTGGGTCTGGGCCTGACGGGACAGCCACACACCCCCGAGGCCCTCCAGGACCAGGAGCACCACCAGATTCGTGATCCCGGCCTCGGCCAGCGTCAGGGCCGATATCGCCAGGGCGTTGAACGAGGCCAGGGCGATCCCGGCGAAGAGATAGGTCATCTCGAGTACGGGCAGGGTTCCGGTGCGGAATCTCAGGATCCCGAACAGGGCGAAGAGGCCGAAGCCGACGTTCACGCTCACCGAGGCGGTGGTCATGACATAGGTGGCGAAGAACACCACGATGTTGACCATCACCAGGCTGAAGACGTACACCGATCGGGCGCTGGAGCGGCGGTAGGTGAGGTAGGCGATCCCCGCTATCACCGACAGGTCGAAACCCAGGCCGAGAAGCAGTTCGGTGATCCGCGAGGCGTCGTAGAGCTGCAGGGCGAGTAGGTGGTTCATCGAGATTCCCCCGGTTCGGATTGGGCGGTGAGCTTTCGGAGCCTCAGGAAGTTCTTCTTGAAGCGGTTGTGTCGGAGCGAGGGCCGGCAGGACGCCAGGCCCATGCAGTACTTGGAGAACTTCACCGGTCGACGACCCAGAGCGGTCATGGCCGGTGAGTGGCGGTCGAAGCTCGGTTGCTTGAACTCTCCGATCGCCACCTGGGACATGCGGTGGGTGGCACCCCGGGCGGTGAAGTGCAGCCCGATGTCGATGGTGACCCTCTCGGAGTAGTCCCTGGCGACCAGCAGGATCCTCCGGTACTCCACGGACAGGGAGGGCTCCAGCGACCCGGCGTGGATCCCGGCCCGCTCGGCCAGGAACGCTGCGTCACCGGGCCACACTCGGGCCCCCGGCGGGGAGGACGGAATGCGCTCCTTGACCGTTCTCCCGTCGACGTTCCGCTTGATCTCGAAGAATGTGATGCCGGAGTTCAGGTACGTGCGGTAGCGGACCTTGAACCGGCGTCGCTTCTGATTGTGATGCTCGTGGTAGCTGCGCAACCGGGAGCTGTCGAAGTAGGAGGTCCGGTAGTGCTGAGATCTCATCCCGTCGTGTTCGAGCACCAGGTAGTCCGCGGCCAGAAGGCTCAGAGCGCCCGGCACAGCGGAGACATGGAACAGGACCTTGCTCTCCACCCGGTCATGGAGCTGGGCCCGATCGAGCTCTGGGAGGTCGACCGGGTCGAGCGAGGCGAGTGTCGTGGCGAGCGGGCCGGCGGTCGGTGCAACCTGCTCGGAGGTTCGGGGGGTGGTCCGGGTGGGCATGGGAACCAGGGTGGACCCGCCGGGGTGATGGCTTCGGTAGGAGAACCTGAAATCGGCAATAAATCCCCCGCGGGATGAGGATGAGGGCGTGGCTGACGGTGGGGTCGCCTCGCCTGATCACGGCATGAAACCCTCCACCGGGCGGTGCGTCTACGTAGTTGTGCCGACTGGACCCCATGTGAGCGATCGAACCGCTGCGACGGGGCTTCCGGTCGTGGCGGACGATGATCCGCCTCAGGTGGTGGAGCAGATGCTCGACCTTGCCGCCGATGCCGTCATCGGGGCCACGAGGGGCCAGGTCTTCGGTCAGAACTACGTGATCTCCCTTCCCCCGGCCGGTCGCATGAGCACTGAGGTCGAAGCCGAGATCGCGCGGGAGATGGCCCCGCTGAACAGTGCCGACCGGCAGCTCTGCCAGTTCATGGGTGACCTCGTGAGCGACATCGAAGCCGATGGTGGTGTGTCACCGGTCCGGTACCGCCGGGCCAGGGAACTTCACGACGAGTGGACGAGAGCCCTCGATGTCGGGGCGAATCTCCTCGGGGCCGATCTGGCTGTGGCCCTGACAGCAGCCCTGGAGTCACATGTCGATGTACGGGCCGAGCTCAGGAACCGGGCCCCGGGGATTCTCGCGGCCTTCCGGTATCCCGGCCCCGAGGTGGTGGAGGTCACCCGCATCAACCTGTTCGTACCACCGGTCGCATCCCGCCGGGTCGCCAGCCTCCTTCTGGCGGAGACCAGCGGTCAGGGATGGCTGGGCCACCTCGACCGGGTGGACGTGTCGAAGCACCTGATCGTCGGGGCACTCGGGAGGACCCCTGCCTATCCGTCGGTGATCATCTATCTCAATCGGCGGGCGGTCGGTGATTCTCGCACCGCCTGGTCCGGGATTCTCGGTCTGGCCGCCGAAGTGGCCGCTGCGGTCGGAGGTGACCCCGTTCCCGATGGGGCGCACTCCACCTACTCTCTCGTCGTCGGGGGTCACCTGAGCGTCGGTCAGGGCTTCCGTCTCTACAAGCGCTACCTGGATGTTCTCGGTCTTCTCGATGAGGTCTACGACCCTGGCCGGAACCATGCCCTGGCCCTGCGACCCACCAGTCCGGCCGGCAGGTGGCTCCAGGAACTGGTCGATGGCTGACAGCCATGGTGTGAGCGCTCTGCTGGTCGCCATGCCGATGGCGGCGATCGCCCGTCCGTCGATTCAGTTGGGGCTCCTTGCCGCCATCGCCGGCGAGCGCGGGCACCGGGTGGACACACTGCACGCGTGTCTGGACTTCGGAGCTCTGGTCCTGGAAGAGTTCGAGCCCGAACGGAGCGGATCGGAGAGGACCGAGCGGATACTGTCCGGATCGGACGTGTACTCCGAGCTGAGCGATCTCTGGTCGCTGGTGGGGGACTGGCTGTTCTCGGTGGAGGCGTTCGGTGACCGGGCGCCGGATCCCGACGGACTCCACGGTCGGGAATCTCTGGAGGCGTTCGGTGACTCCGGTATCGGACTCGACGACCTCTCGAGGATCAGGCAGGCTCTGGTGCCTCGGTTCCTGGACCGGCTCATGGAGGATGTCGCGTGGTCGGACTACGACCTCGTCGGTTTCACCTCGACGTTCCAACAGCAGGTGGCCTCGGTGGCTCTGGCCGCGAGGATCAAGGCTGTTCACCCAGGGGTCCGCATCCTCTTCGGGGGAGCGAACCTGGACGGAGAGATGGGACTGGAGCACGTTCGGACCGCCGAATCGATTGACTTGGTCCTGAGGGGCGAGGCCGATGAGACCTTCCCCGCCCTGTTGACGGCCCTGGCCGAGGGCGCCGATCTTTCATCGGTTCCCGGGCTGATCCACAGGGCCGGTGGGTCGGTGCTGGTCAACCGGCCGTCGGACGTGGTCCCCGACCTGGCGCGGGCCCCGGTTCCCGAGTACGGCGAGTTCTTCCGCCGAGCCGCGGACCTGGGTCTCATTCCCCTGGAGGAAAGCCGTCGGGTCGACCTACCGTTCGAGAGCGCCCGGGGATGCTGGTGGGGACAGAGGGTTCATTGCACATTCTGCGGTCTGAACGGCGACACCATGGCGTTCCGGTCCAAGCCCGCGGACCGGGTGGTGTCCGAGCTCGAAACGCTGGCCGCCCGTCATGGCAGCCGGCGGATGAGCGCAGTGGACAACATTGTCGACCGGGCCTATCTGGACGATCTGTTCCCACGGTTGGAGGAGATGGGCGCACCCTTCGATCTGTTCTACGAGGTGAAGGCCGATCTGTCCCCCGCACAACTCTCGACGATGCGGCGTGGGGGGGTCACCCGGATCCAGCCGGGAATCGAGTCGCTGGACTCCCGGATACTGGGTCTCATGCGCAAGGGCACCCGCTCTTCGTGGAACGTGAACCTTCTCCGGTGGTGCCGACATCTGGGCATCGACGTGGCCTGGAACCTGCTCTGGGGGTTCCCCGGGGAGACGATCGACGACTACCGGGCCCAGGAGGAACTGGTTCCGAGCCTCCTTCACCTGCAGCCTCCCTCAGGCTTCTCGCGGGTGATCCTCGAACGATTCAGCCCCCTGTTCACCGGCGCCACTCCGGGAGTAGCCGACTTCCGGGCCACGGAGCACTACCGCCGCGTCTATCCCGCGGGCACCCACCTGGACCGGATTGCCTACTTCTTCGAGTACGAGGCGGTCCCGGTGCTGGAGGAACAGGATCTCGAGCCCCTGAAGTCGGCCCTCCGGCTCTGGGCCGACCGTTGGGCCTCCGACTCGACCCCGGGCCTGGTTCGGTACCGGACCCCCAGGGGAATCCGAATCGAGGACAGCAGGGATCCGGCCCGGGCCGGTGTGCACACCTTGGAGGGCCCGGCGGCGATCATTCACGATCTCTGCATGGACCGGCCCCGTACCCCCGGTCAGGTCGCCGAGGAACTCGATGTCGCCCCCGGACCGGTCGCCGCGGTCCTCGATGGGCTGGTGGGGACGGGCCTGCTGATGAGGGACCGGTCCCTCTACCTCAGCCTGGCCCTGCCCGAACCCGGCCCGGTCTGAGCCTTCTCCGGCCGGCTCGGGTCAGCGGGCGGCAGCCGCCGTACGTATCTCCACGGGTTGCCATCCGGTGACGTGAGCCGGTTGGGGTGGACCTGCCGCGGCTCGGCTGGCCGCAACGGCGGGAAGCTCGACACCACTGTCGTCGAGGCCGGCATCGGTTCGGACGGCCCGTCTTATCTTCTCGCGGTGGTTGTAGCGGAAGCTTCCACACTGCGCTTCACGTGGGTGGCCGGCGAGAGTGTGATGCAGGCACCCACCCATGCAGTTGGGAAGGGCGATGCACTGACGGCACATCGGGTCCTGGGTGGGGTTGAACTGGAGCCAGGGCAGGACAGCCGCCTCATCGAGGGCCAGGTAGTCCGAGACGTGGCCGACGACCTTCTCGGCGTTGCCGATGTCGTCCCAGCACTTCCAGACCTCTCCGTCGGAGCCCACCACGATCGAGTTTCCGGCCACTGCCATGCACGGTACGGAGACCGGTTCGGGTAGGGGTACCGAGGCAAACCCGTACCTGAGGGCCAGGGCCTCGAAGTCGAGCTGCACCTGGGCGAACTCCGGGGACGTGTAGCACCGGTTGGTGTAGCTCGCCACGGGAGCCTCGTCGTTGTCCTCGTAGTACGTCATCTTGGCGCAGTGGATTCCCAATCGGGGGGCCAGGTCCTCCTCGGCCAGGATTGCCATGAGTTCCTCGGCTCGCCACAGGTTCGATTCGTCGATGTTCACTCTGATGGACACGGAGAGATGATCCACCGCTTCGTGGAGGTTCTCGACGATGCGGTCGAAGGTGGGACCACCACCCACATAGGGGCGCATGGCGTCGTGCACGTCTGGCGGTCCGTCGAGCGTCACCTGGGCCAGGTCGACCCGGTTCTCGGCCAGCCGACGTGCGGTGTCCCCGTCCAGGTACCAGCCGTTGGTCACGATCATCGAGGAGTAGTCGATGCCGTGACGGTCACAACGTTCGATCATCTCCTGGGAGAGGGAGAACAGAGAGTCCCGTCCGACCAGGGGCTCCCCTCCCATCCAGGTGACGTCCACGCCGCTCAGCCGCTCGGCTCCGTCGTCGATCATCCGGATCACACCGTCCCTCACCGCGGCGGACATGATCGAGGGCTGTTTCGACTCATAGCAGTAGGGGCAGTCGAAGTTGCAACCGAGGCTGGTCACCAGGGTCAGTCC
>DRKF01000539.1 GCA_011051915.1 Acidimicrobiales bacterium
GCCTTCGCATTGCCCGGGTCGGGAATGTGCTTCCAGCTGTAGATGATGCACAGCGGTACCACCGCCGCCGACAGCGCCAGCAGGGGCAGTGATATGCCGTCGACACCGATGATGTACCGGCTGTTGATCACGTCGATCCAGGAACTGTCGACCAGGAACTGAAGCTCCGAGCTGCGGTCGTAGTTGAACTGGATCAGCACGTAGAGCGTGGCGCCGAGGGTGGCCAGAGAGGTCACCAGGGCCACGGCCTTGTGCAGTTCCTCCTGGGCACGAGGAATGGCGAGCATGACCACCACCCCGGCGAGGGGCAGGAACACGGTCAGTGACAGCGCCCAGGCGTCGAAACCCGTTGCTTCCATCGAGTAACTCCCTAGATGACGATCGTGAAGATGATGGCCAGCACCGCGGCGGCTCCGAACAGGAGCGAGCCGTACTGCTGGACACGGCCGGACTGGATGACTCTCAAACCTTCGCCCGTCGCCTCGGCCCCTGAACTGAGTCCGTTCACGGTGCCGTCGACGACGCCTTGGTCGATGTTCGTGTAGACCCAACGCCCGGTCTCACGGGCACTGTCGCCCACGAGATTGACGATGCGGTCGATCACGTTCTGGTTGAACCAGTAGGCCGCCTGGGCCACCGGTCCCCGGACCCCGCGGGCGATGATGCCCGTGTACAGATGATCCAGGTAGTACTTGTTGACCAGGAACGTGTAGCCGCGTCGGGCCCACACGTTCTGTTCGGTGAGGCCGTGGGGACCGAGTTGGCGCCAGTAGTAGAGGTACACGGCGAGGATGCCCCCCAGGGCCAGGGCCAGGCCGGTCAGGGCCAGCCCCAGGGAGGGGGCCGCCACGCTGAACGTGGAGAACTGATCGAGGTACCTCACCGGTTCGGCGTAGGTCTCGATCAGGTGGGCCGCTCCCCCCAGGCCGATCTTGTCGGCGACGGCGGAGGGCAGGTTGACCAGGCCGCCGAGGACGGCACCACCGGCGAGGATCCACAGGGGTCCGGTGATCAGAGCCGGTGACTCGTGGGGGGTGCCGTGGCCGCGGTACTCGCCCCAGAACGTGTACCAGATGACCCGGGTCATGTAGGCGGCGGTCATGAACGCCACCAGGAGCCCGAAGAACAGCATCAGCGGGTAGCCGTTCTGCTGACCTCTCATGGCCCCCACCAGGATCTCGTCCTTGGACCAGAACCCGGCCAGCGGGAACACCCCGGCCAGGGCCAGGCTGGCCAGCACGAAGGTCTTGTAGGTGTGGGGCATCACCTTGCGCAGCCCACCCATCTCCCTCATGTCGAAGGTGTGGTGGGAGGCGTGGCTGACCGAACCGGCCCCCAGGAACAGACACGCCTTGAACAGGGCGTGGGTGAACAGATGGAAGATGGCCGCGGTCCACGCCCCCACCCCGAGGGCCATGACCATGTACCCCAACTGGGAGATGGTGCTGTAGGCGAGGACCTTCTTGATGTCCCACTGGACGAAGGCCAGGGCCGCGGCCATGAAGGCCGTGAAACCACCCAGCAGGGCCAGACCGTTGATCGAGGAGGTGCCTATGGAATAGCCCTCGTAGAACACCGGGTACAGGCGGGCGACCATGTAGACACCGGCCACGACCATGGTGGCGGCGTGGATCAGGGCCGAGACCGGGGTGGGACCGGCCATGGCGTCGGGCAGCCAGGTGTGGAGGGGGAACTGGCCCGACTTGGACATGACCGCGGCGGTGAGGGACCCGGCCGCGACCAGCAGCAGCAGGTGGCGGATCTGCCCCGAGGCCGCCATCTCGTTGATCACCGGTACCTCGAAGGACCCCGCGGCGAAGTAGAGGATGATCATCCCGACCAGGAGACCCACGTCACCCACACGGTTGGTCATGAACGCCTTCATGGCCGCGTTGGAGTTGTCGAGGGACTCCCACCAGTGCCCGATCAGCACGAAGGAGGAGACACCGACCAGCTCCCAGCCCACGATCATCTGGATGATGTTCTGGGACAGGACGAAGAACAGCATCGCCGCGCTGAAGAACGACAGGAAGGCGTAGTAGTGGGTGTAGCGCTCGTCGCCCCTCACGTACTCGATGGAGTAGATGTGGACCAGCAGCGCCACCGTGGAGACCACGAAGAGCAGGGTCACCGACAGGCCGTCGACGAGGGTTCCCACCCGGAAGTTCTCACCGGCGTTGCTCCACCAGGTGGCCGAGCGGGTCACCGGCTCGGCGAAGGCCTCGTGTCCCCCGGCCTCCACCCCGGCCTCGCCCTCACCCTCGGCGGCGAGGACCACCGGGGAGGACGGGTCTCCCGCCGTCCCGACACTGCTGCCGGCGATCTCGGTGGTGGTGACCCCGGCCTCCTCGGCGGGGGTGACGTCGTCGACACGGTTGATCCAGCCGAACACCGCGATCAGGGAAAGCACCCAGACCACGGCCAGCACCGGGACACCGATGTAGTGGGCTCCCTGGCCCCCCTTGATCCTCTTGCCGAACAGCAGGATCGCCAGGAACGACAGGCCCGGCAGCAACGGGATGATGTAGGCGTTCTCGAGCATCAGGCTTCCTCGACGGGAGTGTTCGCCGGGATCGGGAGGGTGGGGGTGGACATCGTGCTCATCCGTGCATCAGGTCCAGTTCCTCGACGTCGATGTTCGAGCGGTTCCGGTAGATCAACAGCACCAGGGCCAGACCGACACCGACCTCGGCGGCGGCGATGGCGATGGTGAACAGGGCGAACACCTGACCGCTGATCGAGCCCACCACCAGACCGAACGTGAGGAGGTTGATGTTCACGGCGTTGAGCATCAGCTCGATCGACATGAGCACCATGACCGCGTTGCGGCGGGCGAGAACGCCGTACACCCCGGTGCAGAACAGGACGGCTCCGAGGATCAGGAACTGGTTGACGAGCATCTTCAGTCCTTCCTGGCCAGCACGACCGCGCCGATCAGGGCGGCCAGAAGCAGTACCGATACCGCTTCGAAGGGGATGAGGTAGGTGGAGAACACCGAGTCGCCCACGTCGGCGGTGCGGTAGATGACGGGGTCGGTGGGCAGCTCGGCGGCATGGAACGCATCGACGAGGGCGTAGATGAGGACCGCGCCCAGGGTGGTGGCCACACCGAGGGCCACCGGCCACTGCTTGCCGGTGAGGTCGTCGAGGTGCCCGAGGGGGGCCCGGGTGAGCATGATCCCGAACAGGAACAGGACCATCACCGCCCCGATGTAGACGAGGAACTGGGTGGTGGCCACGAACTCGGCGGTGAGCATGACGTAGAGGGCGCCCAGACCGGCCAGCACCGCCACCAGGTACAGAGCGGCGTGGACGATGTTGCGGGTGGTCACCGTCCGGAAGGCGGACAGAGCCACGATCGAGGCGATGAAGCCGAAAATGATGTTCTGGGCGACCATCAGCGGGGCACCTTCTTCACCTTCTGCTCCGAGCCCGCCTCGTAGGGCTCGAAGTCGGGCACGGTCTCGAACCATTCGCCCAGCCGGGTCTTGTCGTGCAGCAGGTCGGCTATCCGGGGCTCGCTGTACTCGTACTCCGGTGACCAGAACAGGGCGTCGAAGGGGCAGACCTCCACACAGATCCCGCAGTACATGCACAGGGCGAAATCGATGTCGAAGCGGTCCAGCTTGTTGACGTTGCGGGGCTTGCCGCCGGCCCTTCGGGGCGGGGCCTTGACCTTGTGACCCTCGATGTAGATGCACCAGTCGGGACACGACCGCGAGCACAGCATGCACGCCGTGCAGTTGTCCTCCTTGAGGGCGATCACCCCCCGGGCCCGGTCGGGTGGGGCCTCCTTCTCGTGGGGGTACTGCACGGTCACCGCTCCCCGGGTGGGAGCCGGAATGGGTTTGCGGAGGCCGTCGGGGAACATGGTCTGCAGCCCGGTGCGGGCCGTGATCTGCAGTCCCTTGACGAATCCGGGCATCTTGGCCATCAGAACGCCACCTTCAGGATTCCGGTCGCCACGATGTTCACCAGCGACACGGGGATGAGGAACTTCCAGGCGAACTTCTGCAGTTGGTCCTCCCTGAGGCGGGGGAAGCTGAACCTGACCCAGAAGATCACGAACGCCACCAGCATCACCTTGGCCAGCATCAGTACCGGGCCCACGACGTTGAGGATGTTGTCGGTGCTGTCGATGAACGGCAGTCCCCAGCCTCCGAGGAACATGACCGAGGCCATGGCCGAGAAGGCGAAGGCGGTGCCGAACTCGGCCATGAAGAACAGCAGGTACCGAAAGCCGGTGTACTCGACCTGGAAACCACCGACGAGCTCGGACTCGGCCACCGGCATGTCGAAGGGGGTCTGGGTGAGTTCGGCCTGGGCGGCGGTCATGAAGATGGCGAAGCCGATGAACTGGGTGAGGATGTAGGGGTTCCCGATCCAGTCGATCCCGAATATGGATCCCTCGGCCTGGGCCACCACTATTCCCTGGAGGTTCATGGTGCCGGCCTGGATGACCACCCCGACCACGGCCAGAACCAGGGGGAGTTCATAGGCGATGAGCTGCCCGGCGGCCCTCAGGCCACCCATCAGGGCGTACTTGTTGGCCGAGGCCCAGCCGGCCATCAGCACACCCAGGGCGGACAGCGACGACACCGCCAGGGCGTAGAAGATCCCCGTGTCGAGGGACTGGACGACGAGGTCGGGACCGGCGGGGATCACCACGTACAGCAGGAACGTCGACATGAGGACCACGACGGGGGCCATGACGAACACGTGCTTGTCGGCGTTGTCGGGGGAGATGTCCTCCTTCTGGAGGAACTTGATGGCCTCGGCGATGATCTGCAGGGTGCCGTGGGGGCCGGTTTCCATGGGGCCCAGGCGGCTCTGCATGTAGGACATCATCTTGAACAGGAACACGTAGACGAAGATCAGCGAGGTCACGGGGACGACCCCCATGATCACGCCGAGCTTGATCGCCGTCTCCTGCCAGTACACGAGCCCGAGCATCACCGGTCCATTCCCTCGAATGTCGCTTTGATCGCAGTCTCCTGGCGTTTCATGGACCTGTTCATCACCGGTCTATGTCCCCGAGGATGAAGTAGAGCGAACCCAGGATGGTGATCACGTCGGGAACGTAGACCCCCTTCATGATCCAGGGCACGATCGAGATGTTGTTGAACGAGGGGGTCCGGATCTTCACCCGGAAGGGTCCGAGGTCCCCCTTGGAGACTATGTAATAGCCCATCTCCCCCAGGGGATTCTCCGTGGAGATGTAGGCCTCACCCTCGGGCACCTTGATGATGCGGGGCACCTTGGCCATGATCGGACCCGAGGGCAGGGAATCGAGCAGCCGGTCGACGATGAGGGTGGCCTCGCGGGTCTCCTGGAGTCTCACCCAGTAGCGGGCGAAGGAGTCGCCGTCGGGATGGGTCCACACCTTCCACTCGATCTGATCCCACGCCAGGCCGGGGTTGTTGTCGCGGCGCAGGTCCCAGTCGACACCGGAGGCCCTCAGGTTGGCGCCGCTGAGTCCGTAGCCGAGGGCCACGTCCTCGGGGATCACGCCCACCCCCCGACAGCGGGCCTCGAAGACCTCGTTGCCCATGAGGAGGCCTTCCATCTCGTCGCAGAAGTCCCTCATCTTGGCCATGGCGTCGCGGGTCTCGGCGATCCACCCCTTGGGGAGATCGTCCTTGAGCCCGCCGATACGGTCGAAGTTGGGGTGGAACCGACCGCCGGTGGCGGCCTCGATCTGGTTGAGGACCCGCTCACGGTCCCGGAAGGCGTAGAACACCGGGGTGATGGCCCCGAGCTGGACACCCATGTCGCCCAGGAACAGCGAGATGTTGGCGATCCGGCTGAGCTCGAAGAGGATGGTGCGGATCCACTGGGCCCGGGGCGGGGCCTCGATCTCCATCAGCCGCTCGGCGGCCAGTATGAACGGCACCTCGTTGGCGAACGAACCCACCCAGTCGATGCGGTTGATCAGGGTGGTCACCTGGGGGTAGGTGCGGACCTCGCTGAGCTTCTCATAGCCACGGTGCATGTAGCCGGGGATGGGCTCGGCCCGGACCACGACCTCACCGTCGAGCTCGGTGGCGATCCGCAGGGTGCCGTGGGTGGCGGGGTGCTGGGGCCCGATGTTGAGGGTCATGTCGCCGGTGTGGAGCTCGACGTTGACCCGGGCGTCGGCCGCCTGGTGGGCGATGTAGCTGAGCTGGCGGGGATCGGACGTGGCGGTCATGAGCCCTCCCCCTGGTCGGATTCGAATGCGGCCATCACCTGGGCCTCCAGCTCGGCCTCGAGTTCGGGGGGGATCTCCTCGATGTCGACGACACCGGGCCACGGTTTCACCTGGCGGGCCAGCAGCGGGAAGTCCTTGCGCAGCGGACGGCCCTGGAAACCGGAGGGCAGATACAGGTTGCGCAGGCCGGGGTGGCCGTCGAAGTGGGCCCCGAACATCTCCCAGGCCTCCCGCTCGTGCCAGTCGGCGCCGGGGAAGATGTCGGACCAGGTTCCGATGCGGGGGTCGGCGTCGGCCAGATCGGCCTTGAGGGTCATCCCCACGTGACGGGTGGGCGACTCGACCCGGGCGAACACCTGCAGGCGGGTGGAACCACCGGCGTGGCCGTGTTCGAGGATCCCGGCGGCCCCGCCGTCCTCACCTTCACCCTCGGACTCGCCTTCCTCGGCGGCCTCGTTCAGCTCGGTGGTCTCCGAACGTCCGTCGGGAGCCGCCATCCAGTCGATCACGGAGAGGAAGGAGAAGTAGTTCAGCCCCATGGACTTCACGGCCCGGGCCGCGTCCTGCCAGCGATCGGGGGAGACCCGGACCCACAGATCGGCACCGGGCTCGATATGGCTCTCGACCACGCCGTCGCCCAGGATCGCGGTCAGCTCGGCGACGAGACCCTCGCGGATCTCGTCGGGCTCGGCGACGGGGGTCGCCTCCTCGCTGGCGGAATCGGTGGCCACTACTGCTGCCGCCTCTGCTGGTGATTGTTCGGTGTTGATGTCATGTCGGTATCTCGCCGGATGGGCGGGGTCAGTCCCCCACCGTGATGGGGTCGCCCTTCCACTTCTCGACGATGTCTTCGTTCTGAATGCGGTCCTGGAGCAGGACTATGCCCTCCAACAGGGCCTCGGGTCGGGGGGGACAACCGGGGACGTACACGTCGACGGGAATGATCTGGTCGATGCCCTTGGTTACGGAGTAGGAGTCCCAGTAGGGGCCTCCGCAGTTGGCACACGAACCCATGGAGATCACGTACTTCGGCTCGGGCATCTGCTCGTACAGCCTCTTGATGACCGGGGCCATCTTGTCGGTCACCGTTCCCGAGATCACCACGAGATCGGCCTGACGGGGGCTGGCCGGGAAGGGGATGACACCCAGGCGCATGACGTCGTAGCGGGGAGATCCGAAGGCCGCGCCCATCTCGATGGCGCAGCAGGCCAGACCCCACTGGTAGACCCACAGGGAACGGGCCCGACCGAAGTTGAGCAGCCAGCTCAACGGCTTCGGTACCAGACCCTTGTCTATGAGACCCATCAGCGAACCCTTCCGATCTCGGGGCCGGCGGCGCCGGGAATGGCGCTCAGCTCCACCTCAGGACCCCCTTGCGCCAGGCGTAGGCCAGGCCGAGGGCGAGGATCCCTATGAAGACGATCATCTCCACCAGACCGAAACCACCGTAGGTCTCGAGCCTCACCGCCCACGGGAACAGGAACACCGCCTCGACGTCGAACAGCACGAACAGCACCGCGAAGATGTAGTAGCGCACCTGGGACTGCACCCATTCACCGCCGACGGGATCGACTCCGGACTCATAGGCGATGAGCTTCTCCCGGTTGGGGTGACGGGGACGGAGGACCCGGGCGATTCCGAGCATCATCCCGGCCATGAAGATGGCCGCGCCCGAGAAGATCGCGATCGTCAGGTAGCTGCGGAGGAGATCGGACACGGTGAGCGAGGCTAGTTAAGGCGTGCACGGGTCGCCAAACCCCTCGTGAGCCTCGCGGACGGGGTGGGCGACCCCTCCACCGTACCGAACATCGCGAGGGGGTCGTGCCATCGTCGGGCCCCGGGCCGGACTCACACGTCCGAAGGGGGTCCACCCCTCGTGAAATCATTCACGAATGGTCTCCACCCCGGGTACGGGCACCGGACGGGCCGGGCTGAGGACGATCCCGGCCAGGGCGACCACGACCACCCCGATTCCCACCGCCTGCAGGGCCGAGACCTGCTCTCCGAGGAACGCCCAGGCCAGCAGTGACGCGGTGACCGGAAGGGCGAGGGTGAACGTGGAACCCAGCCACAGGGGTATGCGTCCGAAGCTCCAGTTCATCAGCGAGTGGCCGATGAAACCGGGTCCCACGGCCAGGAGAATCAGGCCGATCCACGAGGCGGTCGAGGGTGGCCCCAGGTCCTGGCCCGAAAGCAGGGTGATGGGAACGTTGACCAGGGCGGCTATCAGGGCGGTGGCCGCCGTGTACTCCGTGGCCTCGATGAGCGAGCGGCTCTGCTTGGAGAACACGAAGTAGGCGGTGAAGAAGACCAGGGCGCCTATCGCCGCCAGGTCCCCCAGGGGACTCCATTCGGGCGCCCCCGCCGAGCCCAGCACGACCAGCACCACCCCACCGATCGCGACCATGGCCAGGGCCACATCGACCCGGCGGGGACGTTCGCCGAACAGGTGGAACCCGATCACCAGGGCCAGGACCGGCTGCATGGCCCCGATGACGGTGGCGTTGGCCACCGTGGTCAGTTTCACCGCCGAGAAGAACAGGGCCAGGTCGACACCCAGAGCCAGCCCTCCCCACAGCGACACCCTCAGGGTGTGCCGGGTGAGGGGACGGCCCCGCAGCCGGCTCCAGGCCAGCACCAGCGCCACGTAGATCCACATGCGGTAGCTGACGACGACCAGGCCGCCCATGTCGATTCCCTTGGCCAGGACGCCGGACCCGGCCCAGGCCACCATGGCCATGGCCGCGGCCGCCACGCCCCGGGGGTCGTGGCGCTGGTGGTCGCTGGGGCCCAAGAGATCTCGATCCGTCGCTGGCGGGTCCGGAGCCGGACGGGGGCCCCGAGAGGAGCCGAGCCCCGCCGGTGGGAGTCCGGCTCAGCCTATGAGCACCGGTACCGCGTCCCGGGCGAACTCATGTGGAAGTGGGTTGCCGACCTCACGCCTCATCCCAGCAGCACCGGTACCGCGTCCCGGGCGAACTCGATGAGGAACTGGGGTACGAACCCCACCACGAGGGTGAAGGCCATGGCTCCCAGGATGGCGAATCCCGAGGCCGGGGGAACCACCGGAGCGGCCACCGGCTCGCCCCCTTCCTCGTCGACGGCGCCGGGGCGTCGCCAGATGGCGAAGATGACCCTGAGGTAGATGTACGCCCCCGCCGCCGAGATCACCATGGCGGCGATCGCCAACCACCAGGTCCTCTCGTCGACCGCGGCCTTGATGACCAGGAACTTGGCGATGAACCCCGAGGTGAGGGGAACGCCGGCCTGGCCGAGCAGGAACACGGTCAGGGCGAAGCCGATGAGGGGCCGCCGGTCGGCCAGTCCCTCGAACCGGTCCAGGGGTTGGCCGTCCTGCCACTGGACCAGGCTGATCACGGCGAAGGTCCCCAGGACCATCAGCGAGTAGGAGAACAGGTAGAACAGGGCGGCGGCGGTGCCCTCCGAGGTTCCGGCCTGGACACCCACCAGGATGTATCCGGCGTGGGCGATGGACGAGAAGGCGATCATGCGCTTGAGGTCCGTCTGGATGATGGCCATCACCACACCCACCACCAGGGTGACCACGGCCAGGACCCCCAGCACCGGCGACCAGTCGGTCCTGGACTGCCCGAACGCCACGAAGAAGATCCGCAGCATGGCCGCGAACCCCGCCGCCTTGGCCGCCGAGGCCATGAAGCCGCTGACGGGGGCGGGGGACCCCTGGTAGACGTCGGGGGCCCAGAAGTGGAAGGGCACCGCCGCCACCTTGAACGCCAGACCCACCAGCAGCAGGGCGAAGCCGAGCATCAGCATCCAGGGCTGATCGACGATGGCGGTGTCGAGGCGGTTCAGGTAGTCGCGGGCGTGGGCCAACCCCGTGGAGCCGGTCGAGCCGTAGACCATGGCGATGCCGTAGAGGAAGAACGCCGAGGAGAAGGCACCCAGGATGAAGTACTTCATCGCCGCCTCCTGGGCCTCCTCCCGCCGGAACTGCATGGCGGCCATCACGTACAGGCCGATGGAGAGTGATTCCAGACCCAGGAACAGCACGATCAGGTCGGACGCGGAGGCCATGACGATCGCCCCGGTGGCGGCCAGCAGCAACAGGGCGTGGAACTCCGGGGAGTCCATGTGCTCGCGTTCGAGGTAGGCGTCGGCCACCAGCACGGTCATGACCACCGCCACCGCCACCAGCAGGGTGAACAGCACCGCGAAGCCGTCCAGGCTGAGCGCCCCCGAGACGATGGAGCGGGGACCGCTGTCGCGGATGTCGTACCAGAGGTAGAAGCCGCTGACGAAGACCCCCGCCCCCGCCACCAGGGCCACGACTCCTGAGAACCACGCCGGGCAGCGTTCTGCGAGCAGGGCGCTGACCACGAGGATCAGCAGCGCCGCCCCCAGAAGGATGAGTTGGGGCGCCAGGGCCCACCAGTCGATGGAGGGGGCCGTGAACACCTGGCCCAGGACCGGGATCATCCCTCACCTCCGGTTTCCGCGCCGGTGTCCTCGGACTGCGTCGGGGCCGGCACGACCACCGGCTGGTCGGGACGGCGGTAGTTGCTGTTGTCCTCTATGTGGGTGATCAGCGAGTCGACGGCCGGTTCCACCCGGTCGAGCAGCGGGGCCGGGTAGACACCGATGAACACGATGGCGGCGACGAATGGGGCCAGCACCAGCTTCTCCCGGGTGAGCAGGTCCCGGGTCTCGGCGTTGACCTCGTCGGGTGCGCCGTGGAAGACCCTCTGGTAGGCCCACAGCAGGTACAGCGCGGCCAGGATCACCCCGGCGGCGGCCACGACGGTCCACCAGCGGCGGGTGGCGAAGGAGCCGATGAGGATCAGGAACTCACCGACGAATCCGTTGAGCCCGGGGAGCCCGACCGAGGAGAGCATCACCACGGTGAAGAACCCCGCCATCACCGGGGCCGCCTTCTGCAGGCCCTTCAGCTCGGAGATCCGTCGGGTGTGGCGTCTCTCGTAGATGAAGCCCACCAGGATGAACAGCGCACCGGTGGACACACCGTGGTTGACCATCTGGAGGATTCCGCCCTCCAGACCGGTGACGGTGAAGGCGAAGATGCCCAGAACCACGAAACCCATGTGGGCGACCGAGGAGTAGGCGACCAGCCGCTTGAGATCGGTCTGCATCGTCGCCACCAGAGCCCCGTAGATGATGCCAATCACCGCCAGGGTCACCAGGACCGGGGCGAAGTAGACCGAGGCCTCGGGGAACAGGTAGAGCCCGAAGCGGACCAGCCCGTAGGTACCGAGCTTGAGCATCACCGCGGCCAGGATCACCGAACCACCGGTGGGGGCCTGGGTGTGGGCGTCGGGCAGCCAGGTGTGGACGGGCACCAGGGGGATCTTGATGGCGAAGGCCACCGCGAAGGCGGCGAAGGCCCATCGGGCCGTGTTCGTGGCCAGCGACTGCCGCTCGGCCAGGGTGTTCAGGTCGAAGGTGATCCCGCCGTCGGAGGCGCTCAGGGACACCACGGCGATGATCGCCACCAGCATCAGGGCGCTGCCGGCCATGGTGTAGATGAAGAACTTGTTGGCGGCGTAGCGACGACGGTCGTATCCCCAGCCGGCGATCAGCATGTACATGGGGACCAGGACCACCTCGAAGAACACGAAGAAGAGGAACAGGTCGAGGGCCAGGAAGGCACCGAAGGAGGCGGCCTGCAGGACCAGCATCCACGCCGTGTAGGGCTTGGGGTCACCGTGGGGGTCCAGTCCCGCCAGCACGATGGGGAAGATCAGGCCGGTGAGCACCACCAGGAACAGCGAGATGCCGTCGACCCCGACGTGCCAGGAGATTCCCAGGTCGGCGATCCACGAGCGGGTCGACTCGAACTGGAAGCCCGGATCGGACCCGTCGAACACGGCCAGCAGGTAGACGCTCAGGGCCCCGGCGGCGGCGGAGAATGCGGTTCCGACCGGCCGGGCCAGGTCTTCCCGACCCCGGGGGATGAACGCCACGACGACGGCGCCCACGGCGGGTACGAGGATCAGCCAGTTCAGGATGGCGAAGCCGGCGTCGCCGGTGGCGGCGAGGATGCTCATGCCACCGCTCCGATCAGCAACCACGTGGCCAGACCCAGCGCGCCCACGGCTATGCCTATGGCGTACTGACGCACCAGACCGCTCTGGGCCGGCTGGAGGAGGAATCCGAGCCGGCGGGTGCCCTGGGCCACCCCGTTGACGGCACCGTCGACGACCACCCGGTCGGTGTCGGCCGCCAACTGGGCGGTGGCCCGCCCCGGCCCCCCGAAGAACCGGGCGTAGGCGGCATCCACCTCGAAGGCGTCCTCGAGGAGTCGGGGCTCGAGCTTCCGTCCGTCGACCCGACGCCACAGCCACACCTGGGCCGCGAACCAGATTCCGATCAGGGCTCCGGTGGTGGCGATGGCCGCCAGCAGGAGTTTCGTGCCGGTACCGGCGGTGATGTGATGCATCGTCCCGGCGAAGACCGGTTCGAGGAACCTCTCCAGGAACAGCCAGTCGCCGATCACCGGCAGATTCAGCAGACCGCCCAGGGCGGCGCCGGTGGCCAGTACCACCAGGGGCACCCACATCGTCCACGGCGACTCGTGGGGATGCACCTCGCTGTGGGCCTCGACGGTGACGGTCTCGGGCGGGCCCTCGAACTCGGCCAGGTCGACCTCATCGTTGTCGGTGGCGGGAGCAGGGCGGGCCTCGTTCCAGTGGGCCTCGCCGTAGAACACCATGAACACCTGGCGGCTCATGTAGTAGGCGGTCAGCAGGGCGGTGAACAGTCCCACGGCCCACAGCACCTTGCCCAGCCCACCGCCGCCGTCCATCTCCCAGGCGGCCAGGAGGATGTCGTCCTTGGACCAGAACCCGGCGAACGGCGGCACCCCGGCGATGGCCAGCCAGCCCACGATGAACGTGGCCCCGGTGATGGGCATGACCTTGCGCAGGGCACCCATGTATCTCATGTCCTGCTCGTCGTTCATGGCGTGGATCACCGAGCCCGCCCCCAGGAACAGCAGGGCCTTGAAGAAGGCGTGGGTGATCATGTGGAACAGGGCCGCCACGTAGGCCCCCGAGCCGACGGCCAGGAACATGTAGCCCAGCTGGCTGACGGTGGAGTAGGCCAGGACCTTCTTGATGTCGTGCTGGGCGGTGGCCGCCAGGGCCGCGAACAGGGCGGTGGCGGTGCCCACCACGGCGATTATCCTGAGCGAGACGTCGCTGTGGACCAGCACCGGGCTCATCCGGCTGAGCAGGTAGACACCGGCGGTGACCATGGTGGCGGCGTGGATCAGGGCCGAGACCGGGGTGGGACCCTCCATGGCGTCGGGCAGCCAGACGTAGAGCGGCAGCTGGGCGGACTTGCCGGCTGCGGCGACCAGCAGGAGCAGCGACACCGCGGTGGCGGTCCCCCCGGCCAGGTTCGGGGCCAGGGCGCCGATGTCGGTGTAGGTGACGGTCCCCAGGGTGGTGAAGATGAGGAACGTGGCCAGCATGAAGCCCCAGTCCCCCACCCGGTTGGTGATGAAGGCCTTCTTGCCGGCCCGGGCGGCGCTCTCCCGGGTGTGCCAGAACGAGATCAGCAGGTAGGAGCACGCCCCCACTCCCTCCCAACCCAGGAACGTCAGCACCAGGTTGTTGCCCAGCACCAGCATGAGCATGGAGAACACGAAGAGGTTCAGGTACACGAAGAACTTGGAGAACTTCGGATCCCCGTGCATGTAGCCCACCGAGTAGAGATGGATGAGGCTGGACACGAAGGTGACGAACAGGGCCATGGTGATGGCCAGGGGGTCCACCAGGAATCCGGCCTCGACCCGGAGGTTTCCGGCGGGCAGCCAGTCGAAGAGGACCTTCTCGAAGACCCGGTTCTCGGCGTCGCGGCCCAGCAGGGAGATCCACACCAGGGCCGTGACCACGAATGACGCCGAGGTGAAGGCGGTGGCCACCCACCCGGCGCGGGGTTCGCCCAGACGGGCCCCCGCCGCCACCAGGATCAGGAAGCCGGCCAGGGGCAGGGCGGGTACCAGCCAGATCAGGTCAAGCATCGGTCGGACCCCTCGTGCCGCTTCGCGAACCGGAGCGGGTGGACGTGCGCCACACGGACATCTCCCACTATCCCTTCAGCAACTTCAGGTCGTCGGCGGTCACGTCGGGACGGCGCCTCATGATGGAAACGATCAGACCCAGGCCGACCACCACCTCGGCGGCAGCGACGACCAGGACGAAGAACACGACGGTCTGCCCGGCGATGTCTCCCAGTCGACGGGAGAAGGCGACGAAGGTCAGGTTCACGCCGTTGAGCATCAGCTCGACACACATCAGCATCACCAACGGGTTGCGGCGGATCAGCAGCCCGACCCCGCCGATGATGAACAGCAGGGCGCCCAGGACCAGATACCAGCCGGTGGTCACGTCCATCAGCTCTCCTCCCCGTGCGAAGCGGTCGGGATCGGGTCCCCGGTCGGTTCCTCGGGGGGCAGCTCCTCCCAGGCGGAGCGACGGGCCAGCACGACCGCACCGATGACCGCAATTACCAGCAGCACCGACGTCAGCTCGAACGCGTAGACGTAGTCGCTGAACAGTGAGCGGGCCAGGGAGGTGACGTCAGGGGTTCCCGCGGCCAGGGCCCCGGAGGGGGACTCTCCGGTGACCGGTTGATCCACGGCGACGATCAGTGTCCCGAGCAGGGCCAGGGACCCCACCCCGAAGACCGTGGCGGCGATGACCTGGCTGCGTAGCGACCCCAGGTCGAGGGTCTTGTGGCTGTCGACCCCCAGCAGCATGATCACGAACAGGAACAGCACCACGATCGCCCCGGCGTAGACGATGACCTGCACCGCGGCCAGGAAGTGGGCCTCCTGCTGCACGAACAGCACCGCGATCC
>DRKF01000540.1 GCA_011051915.1 Acidimicrobiales bacterium
TGCTCGTCGACACTGCGACGCAGCCGGCGACGCTCCCGCTCCCGGAGCCCGTAGACCCTCACCGGGGCGGCACCGCCCACCGCCTCGGACACCTCCGACATGGTGTCGGAGACCCGGGAGCGCCACTCGTCGTAGGCGGCCAGCTGCCGTCGCTGGATGGCCCGGAATATCGGGATCAGGGGGGCGAAGATCGCCACGGTGATCAGGGCCAGCTGCCACGAGTAGACGAACATCACCACGACCGTGCCCACGATCATCGTGCCGTCGATGATCCACGCCAGAGCTCCCCACTCGGAGAAGCGGGCCAGGGTCTCCACGTCGGAGGTCACCCTGGAGACCAACGCCCCCTTGCGGGTCTCGGTATGGGTGGCCATGCTCAGTTCGTGGATGTGGGCGAAGGCCTTCACCCTCAGTCCGTAGAGAGTGTCCTGGGCGGCACGCACCAGCCTGATGGTGATCCGGCTGAGAACGACGACCACGAGAATGACCGCGGTGGCCACCGCGGCGGCCGTGTAGACGAAGCCGGGCCGGAACCCGTCGGGCCCGATGACACCCCGATCCAGAATCTGCTGGATCAGGATGGGGATCGACAGCCGCCCCACGGTGCTGATGAGACCGGTCCCGACGGTGGCAACCGCCCCCTCACGCAGCTCCGGGCTGGCCCTGAGCCCACGACGGAGCACGTCGATCGCCCCGGCTTCGTCGCTCTCGTCGATGGCGAAACTGGACGGCGGGGTCTTCACCGGAGGATTCAGTTCGTCGGTGGCGGCGGTCACGATCGCACCCCCGGGCCGTCGGTGGCGGCGGTCACGGTCGCACCCCCGGGCCGTCGGTGGCTGCAGTCACGGTCGCACCCCCGGGCCGTCGGTGGCTGCAGTCACGACCACGCCTCCGGGCCTTTGGCGGTATCAGTCACGATCGCCCTCCTGCCCCTCCGGCGGCCTCATAGGCGCGCACCAGGGTCTCGTAGGCCGGGTCGGCCAGTAGTTCGGTGTGGGTACCCGTGGCCCGGATCCTCCCCCCGGCGAGGAACAGCACCCGGTCGGCCAGGGCGATGGTGGAGACCCTCTGGGCCACGATCATCGTGGTGGTGCCCAGGGCTTCCCTCAACCCGGCCAGGATCTCGCCCTCCACTATGGGATCCACCGCGGACGTGGCGTCGTCGAGGATCAGCAGGCGGGGCTCGCGGATCAGGGCCCGGGCCAGGGCCACCCTCTGGCGCTGACCCCCCGAGAGGGTCACACCCCGCTCACCGACCACGGTGTCGTAGCCGGCCGGGAACTCGCCGATGAACCCGTGGGCCCGGGCGATCCGGGCCGCCCTGTCCACCGCGGCCGGGTCGTAGTCCGTGCCCAGGGTGATGTTGTCCCGGATCGAACCCGAGAACAGGAACGTCTCCTGGAACACCAGGGCCACATCCCTGTGCAGATCGGCGGGCCGTACCAGGTCGAGGGGAACACCGCCCAGACGGATCACACCATCGGTGGGCTCCATGAGCCTCGCCGCCAGCTGACACAGGGTGGACTTGCCCGACCCGGTCGATCCCACCAGGGCCACCACCTCTCCGGGGGGTACGGAGGCCTCCACCCCGTTCAGGACATCGGCGTCGGTGCGGGGGAAACGGAACGAAACGCCTTCGTAGCGCAGCTCGAGGGGGCCCTCGGGCAGGGATCGGCTCCGGTGGTCCTGCCGTTCGATCTCCTCCGACAGAGCCCGGTCCACGCGGCGCCGGGCCACCACCGAGGGCGGGATCTCCTCGAAGAGGTAGCCGAGAACCCGGATGGGAAACGCCAGGATCTGGAACAGGGCCATGGCCCGGACCAGGTCACCGGCGGTGATGTCGCCCGAGTCGATTCGGAACGCGCCGATCACCAGCAGAGCGACGATACCCAGGTTGGGGAGAGCGTCGACCATGGGCTCGAACACCGCCCGGAGGTCACCGATCCGCACACGGTGCCGCCTCAGGTGGTCGGCGGCCTCGGCCAGGCGATCGACCTCCTGGGCCTCCCGCCCGAGGGTCTTGACCACCATGACGCCGTCGATGCTCTCGTGGGCGACGGCCGAGACGTCACCGATCGCCTTCTGGGCCGCGGCCGCCGGAGCCTCGACCCTCCCGGCGTAGATGTGGTTCATCAGGCCCAGTACCGGGAACAGGGCCAGGGCCACCAGACCCAGCCAGGGATCGGTGACGAACAGGGCCACCAGGGATCCCACCACCAGGACCACGACCCCCAGACCGAACGGCAGGGGGTTGATCATCTCCGTGGCCAGGTTCACGTCGGCGTCGGCGTGGGCCAGCAGCTCACCGGTGGGGTGGCGGGCGTAGAAGCCCAGGGGCACGTCCAGGTACAGGTCGACCAGGCGGTCCCTCAGGCTGCGCTGCATCCGGGCCACGGTCATGGCCGCGAAGTAGCGACGGACCATCACCCCCAGGGCCTTCAGCACCGCCACCCCGATGATGGCGACCACCGCCCCGGTCAGGGCCGGTCGGGACGCTCCGGGGACGAAAGCCGGCACCAGGACATCGTCGGTCACCTTTCCCTGAACGATCGCCGCCGCTATCGACATCAGGGCGAAGACCGTCGCCCCCAGGACCGACAGCGCCAGGGGCCAGGGGTGGAGGCGGGCGGCGTCGGTGACGATGCGCCAGCCGGCCTTCATGACCTCGGCCCGGCCCGGTTCCGACGGCTCGGCGTCAGGGCCGGGATACTCGGAAGACTCGCTGGGCTCGGCGCCCACATCGGAGTCGAGTTGTACTGCCATGGGAAATACCTCGACCCGGACGTGGACAGCCATGGAGGCTACCGACGTCCGGATCGAGGATCGACTGAATTCAGCTGCGCCTGCCCCACTCAGCGCCGGGATTCACCCGAGCGGCTCCGACCAGCCTCGGGTTGTCACCGGGCCGGGCGGACAGCCCCGCTCAGCTTCGGGGTTGACCTGACAGGACGGGCCCGCTCAGCTCCGGCTCAGAGCTGCAGGCTCTTCACCTGCAGGAACTCCTCGATACCGAACTTGCCCAGCTCCCGACCGTTGCCCGACTGCTTGTAGCCACCGAAGGGGGCGATGGGGTTGAACGCCCCTCCGTTGACGTCGACCTGCCCGGCCTTGATCCGGCGGGCGACCCTCTTGGCCCTCTCCTGGTCGGCGGACCACACCCCGGCGGCCAGGCCGTAGACGGTGTCGTTGGCGATCCGCACGGCATCGTCCTCGTCCTCGTAGCCGATGATGGAGAGCACCGGGCCGAAGATCTCCTCCTGGGCGATGGTCATGGAGTTGTCCACGTTCTTGAACACCGTGGGCTTCACGAAGTAACCCTTCTCGATTCCCTCGGGACGGCCGAGACCACCGGTCACCAGCTCGGCTCCCTCCTCGATGCCCTTGCGGATGTAGTCCTGCACCCGATTCCACTGGGCCTCCGACACCAACGGCCCCAGGAGATTCGAGGGATCATCGGCGGCACCCAGGGGGAAGCTCTCGGCCGCGGCCTTGGCCATCTCGGCCACCTCGTCCATCTTGTCCCTGGGCACGAGCATGCGGGTGTGGGCGGTGCAGGTCTGGCCCGAGTTCAGGTAGCAGGCGAACACCCCCTTGCCTATGACCTGGGCGAAATCGGCGTCGTCGAGCACCACGTTGGGGGACTTGCCACCCAGCTCCA
>DRKF01000541.1 GCA_011051915.1 Acidimicrobiales bacterium
CTTGTCGAAGACCTCGGTCACGTCGATGAAGCCGTCACCGGCCAGAGGCCCCGTGTGGTGCACCTCGATCCGGGAGCGGAAGCCACGGCTCAGCCACGGCCTCACCAGAGCCCGGCCCGGCGGCAGCAGCAGGAACAGCCCCACGGCGTCGGTGATGAATCCGGGGGTGAGCATCAGCGAACCACCCACCAGGATCAGGAGCCCGTCGACCAGTTCGGTGGTGGGCATCTCACCGCGTGCCAGCTGCTTCTGGACCCGCCTGAGAACCGACAGCCCCTGGTGCCGAACCAGCCAGGCCCCGATCACGCTGACCCCGAACAGGGCCACGAGGGTCCACCCGACACCGATACTTCCCGCCACCTGCACGATGACGGCCAGCTCCAGGATGGGCACGGCTATGAACAGGAAGGCGAGCAGGGCCACCATCGGAGCCTAGGGCCGCCCGGCCCGATCCACCTCCTCAGTGCTCCTCGGAACCGGAGGTCCGGGTACTGCGCCTTCGGGGAGAGGGCGATCGGGGGCACCGGTGCCCCTCCGGGTGTCAGCCGGGAGCAATGCCCACGAGGAGAAGGCCGCGGTCCGGCCCTATCCTCGGAGCCGTGCGCCCTCCCTCCGTCGACGCCCTGGCCCGATCGGTCACCGATACGGGCCTACCCCATCCGCTCCTGGTGGACTGCGCCCGCCAGGCCATCGCCGCCGGTGACCCCGACTCGGTCCGGGCCCGGGCGACGGAGCTGGCCGGGCACCTGCTCGGACCGGTGGTGAACGCCACCGGAGTGCTTCTCCACACCAACATGGGCCGGGCACCTCGGCGGGTCGGGCCATCGGACGAAGGCCCCCTCCGCTACTCCAATCTCGAGATCGACATCACCACCGGCGACCGCGGTAGCCGCCAGGCGGGGCTGGGTCACCTCCTGGCCCGTCTGACCGGAGCCGAGGCGGCCATCGTCGTCAACAACTGCGCTGCCGCGGTGACCCTCGTCCTGGCCGCCCTGGCAGCGGGAACGAGGGTCCCCGTCTCGCGGGGCGAGCTGGTCGAGATCGGAGGGGGTTTCCGAATCCCCGAGGTGATGGCCCAGTCCGGCGCCCGGCTGGTCGAGGTGGGGACCACCAACCGGACCCGCCGCTCCGACTACGAGGCCGCACTCGATCCCGGCGATCCCTCGACGGTCGTGCTGAAGATCCACCCCTCGAACTACCGGATCCAGGGTTTCACCGAGGAGGCCACCATCTCCGAACTGGCCGGTCTGGCCCCCGACCTGGTGGTGGACCTCGGCTCGGGCCTCGTCGACCGCAACTGCCAGTGGTTGGACGGACCACCCCCGGGGTGGCTGGGTGATGAGCCCGGTGTACGCCAGACCCTCGCGGCCGGAGCCGACATCGTGACGTTCTCCGGCGACAAGCTCTTCGGTGGACCCCAGGCCGGGATCATCGTGGGCCGGGCCGACCTGGTCGACCGGTGCGCACGACACCCGCTGATGCGAGCCTTCCGCCCCGGCGGTCTGGTGATGGAGGCTCTCCAGGAGACGACCCTGGCCTATCTGCGTCGGGACGGAGACTCCATCCCGTTCTGGCGGACGGCGACCATCGACGCCGCCGAGTTGCGCCGCCGGGCCCGTGACCTGGGAGTCGGCGACGTCATCGACACCGAGGCCACTCCCGGAGCCGGATCTCTGCCCCTGGCGGTGATCCCCTCGGCGGGGATAGCCCTCAGCGGGGATGTCACCGCTCAGCTGCGTCGCTCGGTCCCGCCGATCGTGGCCCGGGTGGTGGAGGGCCGGACCGTCCTCGATCTGCGAACCGTCGACCCCGCCGATGACGAGGTGATCGCCCGGGTCGCCGCCGAGCACGGTTGGTTCCCGGGCTCCGCCGCCTCGGGTCGGGCCCCGGTGCGCGACTGATGCGGGGCTCCTCTTGCACGTAGTAGCCACCGCCGGGCACGTGGACCATGGCAAGTCCACCCTGGTCCGGGCCCTCACGTCCATCGATCCCGACCGACTGGCCGAGGAGAAGGCCCGGGGACTGACCATCGATCTCGGTTTCGCCTGGACCGAACTGCCGTCGGGGCGGGGCATCTCCTTCATCGACGTGCCCGGCCACATCCGTTTCATCCGCAACATGCTGGCCGGGGTGGGTTCGGTCGACGCCGTGCTGTTCGTGGTGTCGGCCCCCGAGGGCTGGAAACCCCAGTCCGAGGAGCACCTTCGCATCCTCCAGACACTGGGTGTTGAGCACGGCGTGGTCGCTCTGACCCAGATCGGTCTGGTGGACGAGGATCTGCACGAACTGGCCCTGCTCGATGTCGAGGAACATCTGGAGGGGACGTTCCTGTCCGGGGCGGAGATCGTTTCCGTCGACAGCCTCGACAGAACCGGACTCGACGACCTGAGAGCGGCTCTGGACCGTCTCACCGCCGCCACCCCGACCGCTCGCGACCTGGGTCGACCCCGAATGTGGATCGACCGCTCCTTCTCCCCCCGCGGCGCGGGCACGGTGGTGACCGGAACCCTCACCGGTGGTGAGCTCGCGGTCGACGGGGAGATCGTGATCATGCCCGCCGGGGTCAGGGCCCGGATCAGGGCCATCCAGTCCCTGGGCCGGTCCCATGAACGGATCGGTCCCGGTAACCGCGTCGCCCTGAACCTCAGCGGGGTCGACACCACCGAGGTGGGTCGCGGCGACGTGGTCGTCCTTCCGGGTCAGTGGTTCAGCACTTCTCGCGTCGATGCCGGCCTCGACGTCCTGGCCTCGGTGGACCACGAGGTCTCGCGACGCGGCGCCTACGCCATGTATCTGGGATCGGGGGAGTTTCCGGTGAAGATGCGGGTTCTGGGCCCCCATGCGCTGCTGCCGGGGGAATCGGGAGAGGTGAGACTGCACCTGCCCGCCGCCCTGCCCCTGTTGCCCCGGGACCGTTTCGTGCTGCGCGAGTTCGGTCGGGACGAGACCGTCGGCGGCGGGATGATCCTCGACGTCGACCCGGTCCTGCCCGCCTCACGAGCCCGGCCCGACCTCTCTGTCGAACGGGTTGTCGCCGAGCGAGGGTGGGTCGACGTCGACGAGCTCCGGCTGCTGACCGGAACCGACACCGAGCCCGACCTCGGTACCTGGGTGGGGTCGCCCGAGGCCCTCGCCGAACTCGAGGCCGATCTCCGCCGACGGCTGGACGACGCCGGCCCCCTCGGACTGGACCTGGCCACGGTCGGGGAGCGGGGCCGTCTGATGATCGCCCGATTCGACGGGGTCGTGATCGAGGGGGGAAGGGCCCGCCAGGGCGAGGTGGCCGATCCCCTGGCCGACCACCCCGTACTGGCCCAACTGGATGCCGATCCCTTCTCACCCCCCGACCCCGAGGGGGTCACCCCCGAGGAGCTCCGGGCCCTGGTCCAACGAGGGCTGCTGGTCCAGGTCGAGGGCCGTTTCTTCACCAGCCGGGCCGTCGACGCCGCGGCCCGGGTGGTCGCGCGTCTACTGGCCCGCAATCCCGAGGGCTTCACCGTGGCGGAGGCCCGCGATGCCCTTTCGACCACCCGCAAGCACGCCCTGCCCCTTCTCTCCCGCCTCGACTCGACCGGGGTGACCCGCCGGCGAGGCGACCTCAGGGTGGCCGGGCCGCGGCTGCCCGACCCCGACTGACTCCCGGTCGGGGCGGCCGCCGGACAATTCGCGAATCAGGTCTTGTGTCGGGGGTCACACCGGAATATCGTCCGATCTGGACAAGGGGGAGAACAGTGGCACTGGCAATGGAGCAGACGTGGCAGGTGAAGGCCGCCTGCCGAGGGCCTCAGGCCGCCGTGTTCTTTCCTCCGCCCCGATTCGAACCCAAGAGTGAGAAGCTCGAGCGTGAACGCAGGGCCAAGATCATCTGCGGGGACTGTGCGGTCCAGCTCGACTGCCGCGAGTACGC
>DRKF01000542.1 GCA_011051915.1 Acidimicrobiales bacterium
CCCGAGCAGGGAGCCGTCGCGCAAGATGAGCATGGGGCGCGGAGCCACGCTTGGCTCGGGCATCGCCAGGGTGGGACCGTTGGAGGACACCTTGCCCCTCCAGGCCGGTCGCTCGCCGCCGCCGACTCGAGCTGTCCAGCCAGTCCGTCGTCTTCCAGCGACACCGGGACAGCGACGTGGAGCCGCGACCACCCCATCCTCCTTGAACGGGCGGCGCCGACCGGATGCTCGGCCTGCTCAAGGGACCGGACGGCGACCGAGCGGGGTCCGGAGCGACGAGCGCCCCGATCCGCCAGGGACCTCTTCGGATGGAAACACCCGAGTTTGTGTTCTCCGGGGGGGGATCCGCCTCCTGGCCTGCTCACCTCGGTCACCATCGAGACCGGGGCCGAGACCACCCTCTCCTACACGCCGGCCACGGGCATGGATCCCGCGGGGCTGTTGTTGACCGACATCGGGGCCATCCCCAACTACCAGCAGCTGCCCTTGCCGAGGAACCTGCTCACCGAGATCGAGGTCTTCGACCCGATCACCGAAGAGGGGGGCTCGCGGGAGATCGAGTACATCGACGGCGTGTGTGACCAGGGGGTCTGCCAGGGGTTCCGCGAGCGGGTGATCCGGGAGTTCAAGCGCAGCCCGAGGTTCGTCGCCGAGCTCGGTGGGGAGTGGGTCCAACAGTCCGAGACCTCCATCGAGTACCTGCTCTCTCGCGACTACGCCGTGCCCTTTCGAGAGGTGATCCGAACCGACCACAACCGGGCCCACCTTCCCGGTGGTCCTGTGGATGAGGCGGTGCGTCGCACCTGGAAGACGGTAGACACCTTCTTCCAGGACCCCAACGACTACACCACCGATGCCGTTCCCAACCTCTGGCTACAGAAGCGTCGTGCAGAGGAGTTCGCCGAGGACGGGCCCGACACCCGCACCTGGGAGCTTCGACTGAACCGCAACGCCGTCGGGCTCCCGACGAGGGTACGACATGTGCCGATCTCGCCGTCCTCTCCAGAGGAGGAGATCATCGTGCGCACGGACTGGCTCTCGAACGCCGAGGGCAGCGTGTACGTGCCGGCCAGGCAGTGGACCCGGGCCTGGGACTCCGAGGCCGGCGGGCTGGTGCGTGTGGAACAAGGGGAGTTTGGCTACGACGGCGGCGCGCTCGGGACGGGCCCGGTCACCCGGGGTCTGCTGACCACGCAGAGCGTCTGTGCTGGCCGCCCAGCGAGCGGGCTGTGCAGCGAGCGACTCGACTGGGACTTCGAGCGAACGCCCCGTGGCACCGTGTACCACAGCGCTGGACGGGATGGCGGGTACGTGTTCGAGGAGACCACGGTGCTCGGCTTCGCCTGGGGGGAGACGGTAGCGGCCTCCGAGCTCAACGCGATGGGTCACAACACGACCCGCGGGGTCGACCACTTCGGGCGGGTTCAGTCGGTGACCGACGCCAACGGGGTGACCGTGCTCACCCTGCACGACGCCTTCGGCCGCGAGACGACGGGCTGGACGGAGGGGGCTGGGGGCCCTCTGCGGGCAGACTTCGTTCGCACCTACTTGGAGCCCACCCACCCCCTTCCCCGGTTCGTCACCGAGACGCGCTTCGACTACGATCCGGTGAGCTCGCAGCAGCGTGGTCGCCAAGGGTGGAAGGTGATGGATGGCTTCGGCAGACCGCTGCAGTCCTGGAGCAGGAACCACGACGAGACGGGCTTCATCGTGGTCGACACGATCACCGATGTGCAGGGCAACGTCGTGAGCACCAGCATTCCGCGCACCGAGCCGCAGCTCACGCCGGGCACCTTCCAGCGTTCTCCAGACTTGATGGAGGAGTCCTACTTCGATGCCTTCGGGGCCACAGTGTGGACCCGAACTGACCTGGCCCCGGTGCCGACGATCGTGCGGAACCCTGCGCCAGGAGTTCGGTGGACGCGCGACGGCGAGAACTACCGAAAGGAGGTGTTGTCGGACACGCACGGCCGGGTGGTGGAGGTGCGGGAGGGCAAGGGCAGCAGCACGCCACTGGTGACCACGGGCCGGTACACCTACGACGGTCGCTCTCGCATGACGAGCTTCACCGACGCCAACGACAACCGTCACCGGTACGAATGGGATGGGGCGGGGCGCCTGCGCGATGTGTACCGCGACGGGGGTCTGGGAGAGTCTCCCTACTACAGCTATTTCTACGAGGGCCCCTATGTGGTGCGTGCGTTGGAGGGCGACGGCACTCCCGCGGCGACCTGGGAGTACGACGCGCTGGGTCGCACGACCAAGAAGCGGGTGTACGAGGCGTACCGCGCGGCGTTCTTCGACGACCCCGCCGCCTACGCGACCTACACCTGGACCTGGGACCACATCGACGATGCCCAGGGGGCGGCGACGTGGAACGGCGTGCGCCACGCGACCGGGGATCCGGCGGGGCAGACCCGGTACTTCTACGACGAGTACGCGCCCTTCGGGGATCGGGGTCGGCTGACCACGGTGGAGCGTCGGAACCTCGATCTGGAGCCACTGGTGACGCACTACGAGCACAACTACGCGGGGTCGGTGACGTACGCCGAGACCCCAGGCGGGCAGTTCATCTCGACGAGCTACTCCAACTCCCAGTGGAAGCTCGAGGACGTGGTCGGCCCCGTGGGTGGCAGCGGCGAGGAGACCGTGTCCTACGGGTATGACGCGATGGGTCTGCTCGACGGCTGGTCGGTCGATGACGCCTCGACCTCGACGGGCTCCTGGCGGGCGGACTTCACCCGGTCCACCCCCAACCGACTCGACGCGGTCGAGATGGGTCGCACGGAGCTGGGCTCCGAACGCACGTCGGTGGACTTCAGCTACCTCGACAACGGCTGGCTGAACACGAAGTCGATCCAGCCTCCGTTCGGCACGACGGAGTACCTGCGCTATCGCTATGACGAGCTGGGCCGGGCGAAGAGCCTGGCCTACGTCAACGCACCCGACACCCACGTCTTCGAGCGCTACACCTACGACGACGCGGGCAACCTGACGCACTTCAAGCAGGGTGTGGGTCCCGACCGCAAGCTCTGGGAGTACGCGGCACCGGTGGAGTTCGGGGAGATCCCGAGCCGCATCGACACGCGCAGCGGGGTGAAGGACACCCATGTGTGGGACGAGACGACGGGGCGGCTGACGAACTGGTCGACGGTGGACGGCGCGGTGACGCTTCGCGACCGGAACTTCGCGTACGACGGGGCCGGGCGGCTGGTCTACACGGAGCAGGACGGAGAGAAGACGACCCTCTTCTACGACGTGGACAACGCCCTGGTGTACGAGGACCGGCGCGGTGAGATCTACGAGCGATTCTCTGGGTACCGGTCAGGTCCAGAGGAGACGATCGACTCGGTGCTTCCGATGTTGCGGGTGGTGAGCCACAAGGTGGGGGGCGTGCAGGTGCGCGAGCCCCGTGTGGTGATGCTCGATGTGGATGGGCACGCACTGTTCACCTGGGATCTCCAGGGCAACGAGCTCTCACGCGAGATCACGGGGGTGTACGGGCTTCCGCTGGTCGGGCCGAACTGGGACCAGGGGGAGCTGTGGGAGATCGACGGGCTTCACGGCTCCGAGGCGGACCGGAGCAACGAGTTGGTTCACTTCGGGGCGCGGCACACGATGTTCCGAGACGGGATGTGGATGCAGCCCGAGCCGTTGTTGGCGATGGGTATTCCATCGCTCGACCCGGCAAATCCTGGCGCAGCCGGTCCCGTTCTTGCGGGTGGGAACCCGATCGTGTTCGCTGACAGCTCTGGGTACAGTCCTCTGGGTCTTGCCCTCATATTGTGGACGACTGAAGCAGGTGAGGGTGCCCAGCCGACGTTGTTGGAGAACTTCGGACAAGGTGCTCTTGCTGGCGACATCATCGAGAATCCGAACTTGGCGCAGGCGGCAGGCCAGGTCGCGATCGGCCTCACGCCCGTTGGTGTTGCCGCGGATGTGCGGGATCTGGGTGTGAATGCTTGGCGTGGCGACATTCTAGGTGTGGTTCTGGCGGGTGTGGGGTTTGTCCCGTTAGTCGGAGACGGGGCCAAGATCGGGGCCAAGGCGGCGCTGCGAAGTGTAGGGGATGCTTGTTTTGTGGCAGGAACCCGGATCGCGGCAGTGGAGGGTTCACTGCCCATCGAGGATGTGAGGGTAGGAGACCGCGTGTTGGCACGGCGGAGTGGGTTCTCTGCGTTGGTGGTGGATGGGGTGTCGCGGTCTGGGATTGGTCGGGGAGTTGCCGCCGCCTTCACGGATGGTTTGGAGGAAGACTGGGTGAAGGTGGAGTCTGACAAGCTGACGAAGGCTGCCGCGTGGTCTCCGCGCGGGGTTTGCTCACGGATTGCGAAGGC
>DRKF01000543.1 GCA_011051915.1 Acidimicrobiales bacterium
CCCTATCGCATGGCCTTCGAGGCGGTTCAGGGTGATCTGGATCGCCTGGGGATAGGGACGGGCGCCATCCTCAGCCTGGAGACCACCACGGACTGACCCACGGAGCGGTGGGGGAGGGCCGGGTTCGAGGGAGGCCTTGCGAACCAAGGGAGTTGCGCCATCCACGGATGAGCGACACCGAAGGTGTCGCGAACTCGTGGCGCCAGCACTGTGGGTACGGCGCCGGTGGGGTTGGGGCCCCGCCTTGGGGAGGAGGGCCGACCGGCGTCTGTTGGAGGCCCCCCAGGGCCGACAAGTCGGCCCGGGCAGCAAACAATGTCCCACCCCGGGGCGACTATCTGGTCATGGTTCCGCTACCATTGCCGGTTCACGGTTTCACCACCTGTCCCACCCCTGCCCCACGAGGGGCCCCGCCCTGCGGGTCCGAAGGAGGTAATGGCGTACATGCGCGCCTATGAGCTCATGGTCATCCACGATGGAGACCTCGACGACGTTGCGGTCCAGGACCAGATCAAGGATCTGAAGGCCCGTATCGAAGAGGCCGGCGAGCTGAAGAGCTCCGATTTCTGGGGTCGCCGCCGTTTCGCGTACGAGATCGATCACAAGTCCGAGGGCTACTACTCGGTCTATGAGATTCTCGCCGAGCCCGGTGCCCTCGACGCCACCGAGCGGGCCATGCGTATCGCGGACTCCGTAGTCCGCCACAAGTTGATCCGTCTTCCCGACTTCGAGGCCGAGCGCCGCGGACTGATCGGTGACGGAGCCTCGGCCGAGGCCGAGTAGCGAACGGAGAGCCGACATGGCAGCAGGAAATACCGTCACCGTGGTGGGCAACCTCACCCGTGACCCCGAATTGAGGTTCACCCAGTCGGGCCAGGCCCTGGCCACACTGGGTATCGCCGTCAACCGCCGGTGGCAGAACCGGTCCTCGGGCGAGTGGGAAGAGGCGACCAGCTTCTTCAACGTCGTCTGCTGGGGAGAGATGGGCGAGAACGTCAGCGAGTCCCTCAGCCGGGGCTCGCGGGTCATGGTCACCGGCCGCCTCGAGCAGAGGTCCTGGGAGACCCAGGACGGTGACAAGAGATCAGTGGTGGAGATCGTGGCCGAGGAGGTCGGGCCGAGCCTCCGTTGGGCCACGGCCGAAGTACGACGCACCGAGCGCCAGGGATCTGGCGACTCGCGGGGCGGACGTGGATCCGGCGGCGGAGGACGGCCTTCGGCCCCCGCGGCAGCTCCCGACCCCGGACCCCAGTATCCCGAGGAGGAACCTTTCTGATGCCCCCCAAGAAGAGGCGCACGACCAAGGGCAAGGAGCTCAAGGGCCGTCCCCGTCGCAAGAAGGTGAGTGCCCTGGTCAAGGAGGGCATCGACTACGTCGACTACAAGGACGTCAACCTCATCCGTAGTTTCATGTCCGAGCGGGCCAAGATCCGGGCCCGTCGAGTCACCGGAAACAATGTGCAGCAGCAGCGCGAGGTCGCCCGGGCGGTCAAGAACGCCCGGGAGATGGCGCTGATCCCCTACACCAATCGAGTGGTCACCCAGCGCAAGGGCGGAGGCAAGCGACGCCGCGACGGTGGTCGTGACGGCGGACGCGATGGTGGTCGCGAGGGCGGCCGCGAGGATCGCGGGCCCCGTTCGTCGGAGGAGGCCCCGACCCCGGAGGCCCCGGCTGCGGCAGCCCCGGCTGAGGGTGTGAGCGTGGAGGCGGCGGAGTGAAGGTGATTCTCCGATCCGACGTGAAGGATCTCGGCAAGCTGGGCGACATCGTCGACGTGAGCGACGGTTACGCCCGGAACTACCTGGTTCCCAAGGGTCTGGCCATGAGGGCCACCGACGGTGCGCTCGAGCAGGCTCAGGCCATGCGCCGGTCCCGGGATCAGCGGGACTCCCGCGAGAGGGCCGAGGGCGAGGACGTCGCCCGACGTCTCGTGGGTCAGGTGATCGAGGTTCCGGCCAAGGTGGGTTCGGCCGGGCATCTCTACGGCTCGGTAACCACGACCAATGTGGCCGAGGCCGTGGAGGCTGCCACCGGCCTGGTTCTGGACCGTCGGCGGTTGCACATCGACGAACCCATCCGCACCCTGGGAACCCATGAGGTGACGGCACGGCTGCACGCCGAGGTGCAGTTCAACATCACCGTAGAGGTCGTCCCCGAGGAGTCGTGATGACCCCTTCGGGAGGTCGTGGCGATCGCTTCGACCTCCCGAACGAGTCGGATCCGGCGGGGACGAAGTTCCTGGTCACGGAGCGCGCTCGTACTTCTCACTGAAAACGTTCCACAGAGTCCACAGGCATATCCACAGGTCCGCGCAGGCTGTATTCACAGGGTTCGACCCCTGGATGTACACAGCGCCGGCGAGGGAGGCTGGACACCATGACCTCAACTTCGGACAGCCCCCGGGTGTCCACTCCGGGACGGGTACCCCCCCACAACCTCGAGGCCGAGGCCTCCCTGCTGGGCGCCATGCTGCTGAGTCGGGAGGCCATAGGGCCGGCGGTCGAGAAGCTGACCGGGTCGGACTTCTATCTGCCGTCCCACTCCCACATCTTCGATGCGGTGGCCCGGCTCTACTCGGCCGGTCAACCGGCCGATCCGGTCACCGTGGCCGAGGACCTCGAGAGGAGTGGAATCCTCGAGGAGGTCGGAGGCCTCCAGACCCTGCTGGATCTGCAGGCCACCACCCCGGCCACCAGCAACGCCGCCCACTACTCCCGGATCATCGAGGAGAGGGCCCTGCTGCGGAGACTGATCGGGGTCGCGGGCGAGATAGCCGAGATCGGCTACGGACTGCCCGAGGACGTCACCAAGGCCGTGGACGAGGCCGAGGCCAAGATGTTCCAGATCGCCGAGCGCAGGGTCACCGACTCCACCCAGGCCATCAAGGACCTGCTCTCGGCCAACCTCGACCTCATCGAGGAACGCTACGAGCGGGGGGATTCCATCACCGGGGTTCCCTCGGGCTACATCGATCTCGACGAGCTGCTGTCGGGACTTCAGCCCAGTGCCCTGGTGGTGGTCGGAGCCCGGCCCGCCATGGGCAAGACCTCATTCGCCCTGGGCATGGCCTCCCATGCCGCGGTCACCGCCCAGAAGCCGGTTCTCTACTTCTCCCTGGAGATGGGGAGTCTCGAACTCACCCAACGCCTGCTCTGCACCGAGGCCAAGGTGGATGCCACCCGGGTGCGCAACGGTGCCCTCACCGATCAGGACTGGCCCGAGATCAGTTCCGCCGTGGGTCGCCTGGCCGAGGCCCCGATCTGGATCGACGACAACCCGAACCTGACCGTCATGGAGATAAGGGCCAAGGCCCGTCGCCTCAAGAGCCGGCTGGGGGATCTCGGTCTGGTGGTGGTCGACTACCTGCAGCTCATGTCGGGTTCGGCCCGGGCGGAGAATCGTCAGGTGGAGGTGTCGGAGATCTCCCGTGGGCTGAAGATCCTGGCCCGGGAGATCGAGACTCCGGTGGTCGCCCTCTCCCAGCTCAGCCGCGGGTTGGAGAGCAGAACCGACAAGCGCCCCATGCTGGCCGACCTGCGGGAGTCCGGGTCCATCGAGCAGGACGCCGACGTGGTGATGTTTCTCTACCGCGACGAGGTCTACGATCCCGAGTCCGCCGACATCGGTACCGCCGAGGTGATCGTGGCCAAGCATCGTAACGGGCCCATAGGCACCGTCCGTCTGGCCTGGCTGAGCCACATCACGAAGTTCGCCAACATGGCCCGCGGTACCTGAGTTCGCGCTTGGGGGGTTCTGGGTTCGCCCGGCGGGCTGTGGGGGATACACCCCGGGGCAGTGGAGACCTCGGATCCCGGGTGCCGGAGGCACCGAGCGAGGAGGGATCGTGGTCTCCACTGAACCCCTGGTGTGTTTGTCGGTGCGGGCGGGTACCGACATTGGTGGTTTCGCCCCGATCGGCCCGGAACTTGAGAACTATC
>DRKF01000544.1 GCA_011051915.1 Acidimicrobiales bacterium
CGGTCTGCTCGAGCATCCGGCCCTCGGCGTCGTACAGGCCGGTCACGAAGTCCTTGGCCTCGCACAGGATGGGGGAGCGGGTCGTCTTCTCCATGCTGATCGACATCTCGTCGGTGAAGGCCTTGAGCGACCGTCCGATGATCGACACCAGCACCGGGTCTATTTCGATGTCGGCGTGATTGTCGGCGTGTTCGTCGGCGTCGGTGGCGGTACCGGCCATCCGTGGTGGGGTCGGTCCGGACCGGACGGAGGAAGTGGGTGAAACGGATGACGATGAGACGGATGACATGGGCAGGGTCGCCTTCCTATCCGCTGGGGCTCTTGGCATCGAGCCGGCAGCTGCCATATTCGTCGATGACCGCGTCGAATGCCGAACTGACCAGGATGGTCGTATCGGTGCGTTCGATCAGGGCCGGGCCCACCACCTGGTTGCCGGCCCTCAGCCGGTGGCCGTCGTACACGTTGAGCTCGGCGAACCGACCCGTCTCGGGCACATAGGCCGAGCGGGTGCCCTTGAGGGCGGGGGAGGGATCCGAATCCCCGCCGGGCAGAAGGGGCAGAGGGGGCTTGGCCGTTCGGCCGATGGCCCTGACCCTCACGTTGATCAGCTCCAGTTCGGTGCCCTCCCGGGCCAGGTCGTAGCCGTACAGGCGGTTGTGCTCCCGGTGGAAGGAGGCGGCGATACCGGCGACGTCGCCGCTCTCGACGGCCTCCGGGTCGATCGGAACGGTGACCTCGTGGTACTGCTTCACGTAGCGGAGGTCCAGGTCGACGCGGTGCTCGATGCGATCGGGGTCGATTCCCTCGAGGGCGAGCTGGGCGTCACCCTCCGCCGCCATGGACTCGACCAGGCGCTGGAGCCGTTCGGGATCGAGATCCTCGAAACCGGTGACATAGGAACGGACGAAGTCGTGCTGGAGGTCGCTCTGGAGCATCCCCGCGGCGCACAGAACCGAGGCCGTGGGGGGAACCACCAGGTGGGGGATCTCCAGCTCCTCGGCGATCATGCAGGCGTGGAGGGAGCCGGCCCCCCCGGCCACGACTATGGGGAAGTCGCGGGGGTCGAGACCCCTCTCGACGGTGATCTCACGGACCCCGTGGGCCATGTTGGTGTTGATCACCCTGAACATCCCCGCCGCCGCCTCCTCCGGTGAGAGGCCCAGGGGGTCGCCGATCTCGCGGCCGATGGCCTCCAGAGCGGCCTCGGCGTCGAGTGACATCGCCCCCCCGGCGAAGAATCCGGGATCGAGGTACCCCAGTACGACGTTGGCGTCGGTGCAGGTCGGCCGGCGGCCACCCCGGCCGTAGCAGGCGGGACCGGGATCGGCCCCGGCGGACTGTGGTCCCATCCGCAGGAGGCCCCCCTCGTCGATCCAGCCGATGCTCCCACCCCCGGCCCCGATGGTGATGATGGCCAGCATGGGCAGGGCTATACGGAGGCGCTCGATGTCGCTCTCCTGGTACATGGCCGCCTCACCGTTGCGGACCAGGGAGGCGTCGAAGCTGGTGCCGCCCATGTCGACGACGATGCAGTCGCCGCCGTCGTCGCCCACCGGCCCGGTGTAGCCCACCGCGGCCCGGGGCCCGCCGGCGGGCCCTGACAGCAGGGTGGCGGCGGGACGCCTGACGGCGACCTCGGGTCGGGCCACTCCACCGTTGGACTGCATGATGAGCAGTACCCCGGTGAACCCGGCGTCGGAGAGCTTGGTCGTGAGACTCCCCAGGTAGTCCCTCAGGATCGGCCCCACATAGGAGTTGAGGACGGTGGTGGAGACCCGGTTGTAGAACCGGATGGTGGGCAGCACCTCGGTGGAGGGGCTGAGGAAGACGTCGGGCAGCTCCGCGGCCAGTATCTCGGTCGCGGCTCTCTCGTGTACGGGGTCGGCGAAGGAGTTCATGAAGCACACCGCCACCGCCTCCACCCCCTCGGCGGCGAAGGTCCGGGCCGCCTCCCTGACCCCGTCGAGGTCGAGGGGCTCGATCTCGGCTCCCCGGTAGTCGAGCCGACCCCGCACCGGGATACGCAGATACCGCGGAACGAGGGGAGGGATGTTCGTGAAGCGGTTGTCGTACTGCTCCTCGCGGATTCCCCGTCTCATCTCCAGGGCGTCGCGGACCCCCTCGGTGGTGAGCAGTCCCGTGCGCGCCCCGCTCCGGGTGAGGGTGGCGTTGGTGGTCACCGTCGTTCCGTGGACGATCGTGGAGATCCGGGAGGTGAAATCGGACATCTCGAGGCCCTGCCCGGAGGCGATCTCGGACAGTCCGGTGAGGACGGCGACGGAGGGATCCTCGGGGGTGGACAGGGTCTTGTGGGTGGAGACGGCTCCATCGGAGGACCACACGAAGAAATCGGTGAATGTGCCCCCGACATCGATTCCGAGCTGGTAGCTCAGCGACAAATCCCCTCCCCGGTCTCCAGACCCACCCGGAAGGCCGTGAGGGTCGCCGAACTGCGACGGGCCGGTGTGGACCGCTCCAGTTCCCCGGCCAGATTAGATGTGGGAACGGGCAGGATGCCCATTCCGGCGGCGACCCCGAGCATCACGGTGTTGAGCAGTCGGATGTCCCCGGTTCCCGTTGCCAGGTCGGTGCCGTTCACGAGGTGGACCCGGGCGGCCACGGCACGGATCCTCTCGAGGATGCTCTCGGTCCCGGGGTAGGACCCACCGTCCCGACTCGACCCCGTGGGAACCACGGCGGTGTCGTTCACCAGCACCGTCGCCCGGGGCGACATCGAGGGGACCGTCCTCTCCGCCTCCAACGGTTCAAGGGCCACCACGACCTCGGCCTCCCCGGGTCCGACGAACGCCGTGCGGCCGGGCCCGAAGCGGACCGTGGCCTCCACGCTGCCACCCCGCTGGGAGAGCCCGTAGATCTGCCCGACCCGGGCGGAGAGCCCGGCGGCCACGGCGGCGCGACCCACGATCCGGGCCAGGCTGATCACCCCCTGGCCTCCGACACCGGCGATCACCACGGGGCAGGTGGGGCTGGGTCCCGAGGGGTCTCCCGGGGGAGGGTCGGGGGCTCCCTCGACGATCATCGGGGTGCCGTCCCGGCCTCGGCCGGCAAGGTCTCGGCCGGTGCGGTCTGGGCCGGCCCGGACTCGGCGAAAACGGGGTGTATCGCGCCGTTGGGGCAGAACTGGGCACACACGCCGCAACCCACACAGAGGAGTGGATCGATCTCGATGAGGTTGCCCTCCAGGCGGAATGCGGGGCAGCCGAACAGGTCCAGACAGGAGTTGCAGTTCCCGCAGAGCCCACAGACAAGGCAGCGGGCGGCCTCGGCCCTGGCCTCCTCCTCGGTGAGTACTCCGACCACCTCCTCGAAGTTCGTACGCCGCCGGAGGGGGTCGACCTCGGGGGCGGAGAGCCGTGTCCCGGAGTCGACTCGCCGCGCTCCACGGTGTCGATCCGGGGGCTGCGGGTCGACGATCGGAGGGGGAGGACGACGGTCGGCGATCTCGGGTCCTCGCAGCTGACGGTCGATTCCCCACCCGGCCCGCAGTCCGCCGGCGATGGCGGCGGTCACGCTCCCGCCGCTGTCGGCCATGTCGCCGGCGACGAACACCGACCGGTTGGAGGTGCGGCCTGTCCGCTCGTCGGCCATCGGTCCCGAGGGCGAGGTGACGGTCAACCGCCCGGTCGACCCCAGGAGGAACCCGAGATCGGGCCTCTGACCGATGGCGGTGACGACGAGGTCGGCTTCGACGGTGGAGGTGTCACCGGCCCGGTCGGCGTAGTCCTCCGGGCCGGTGGGTTCGGGAACGCGGGCGGCGACCGCGGTGAGTGTCACCCCCGAGGGGATCAGCCCGGTGGCCCGAACCGAGGGGCGGATCACGACGCCCTCCTCCTCGGCGGCGCTGATCTCGGTTCCGATGGCGGGCATGGCGGTTCGGGACTCCAGGCAGGCGATCGTGACCTGCTCGGCTCCCCTTCGCAGTGCCGTTCGGGCGGCATCGACGGCACTGTTGCCACCCCCGATGACCACGACCCTTCGCGCTGGGGGAACTCCCATCAGGTCCCCACCGTCCCCGACCCCCAGATAGGCGAGTCCGCTGATCACCGGGGGGCCGTCCCCTTCCAGATCGAGGACCGGCTCGGGTCCACCGCCCAGGGCGAGCAGGAGGGCGTCGAACTGTTCCACGAGGTCGTCGATCCGGAGGTCCTCCCCGAGGCACAACCCGCCGCGGAACTCGACCCCCATGGCCAGGATGCGGTCGATGTCGCGCTGCAGGGCGGCCGGGGGCAGGCGGTAGGCGGGGATGCCGTGGGCCAGTATTCCCCCGGGCGAGTGGGCGGCGTCGAAGAGGGTGACGGCGTATCCCCTCATCGCCAGGTCGTGGGCTCCGGCCAGCCCGGCCGGTCCGGCCCCCACCACGGCGACCCGTAGTCCGTTCGCCGGTTCGGTGACCGGAACGTGCGGGGAGGGGTCCTGTCGGGCGGCCCAGTCCATCACGAAGCGCTTGAGATCGTTGACCGCCACCGGCTGGTCGGTGAGTACGCAGGCGGCCTCGCAGGGTCGGTGACACACCCGGCACACCGAGTCGGGGAGGGGCAACCCGTCGGTTATCAGCTCCAGGGCGTCGGCGTAACGACCGGCGGCTATGTGGGCGGCGTAACCCTGGATGCAGAGGAACAGCGGGCAGCTGGTGGCGCAGGGGGCGACGGGTTCCCGACGGGTCTCGTGTCCGACCTCGAGCGATCGGGCCCGGACCATGACCCTCTCGAATCCCTCGGCCACCCCCTGGTGGCACCGCTGTCCGCAGTCCGAGCGCCCGCAGTACCCGCACAGTTCGTGGTCGATGGCGTATGTGAGGATCTCCCGCCCCTCCGGCGCGTGACTGTCGACCGCCATGCCGGCCCGGTCGGAGTACACCGGACAGGCCCGGCGGGAGATGACGACGCTGAGGCCGTCGTTCTCCCTGGCCCGTTCGAAGGCGGCCATGGCCGAGGCGAGGTCCTCGGGATCGATGGTCTCCACATGGGTGGCCCCCAGGGCCCGGACCACGGCCTCCATGTCGACGGAGCGGCTCAGACGGCCGGCATCGATCTGCATACCGGGGCTCTCCTGGAAACCGGTCATGGCCGTGACCTCGTTGTCCATGATCACCGCCACCATGTCGACGTTCTCCTTGATGGCGTTCAGCAGGGCCGGCATGCCGGAATGGAAGAACGTGGAATCCCCGAGGAAACCCAGGGTGCGCTGTCCGGTGGTGCGGGAGACCCCGGCGGCGAGGCTGAACCCGGCTCCCATCGAGAGCAGGGCGTCTCCCGCCCCCAGGGGAGGGGCGGCGCCGAGGGTGTAGCAGCCGATGTCGTTGAAGTAGAGGGCGTCGTCGCCGAACACCGAGCGGGCCGAGAAGAACGTGGAGCGGTGGGGGCAGCCGGCGCACAGGGTGGGTGGTCGCCGGGGTAGGGAGCGGGTCGGGTTGACGACCGGGGGCGTGAGGGGGAGACCCAGGGCGGAATGGAGGGCGCTGGCGATGATCTGCGGCGTGTACTCGAAATGGTCGGGGAGCTGGCCGGTGCGCTTGCCGAGCACCCTCGTGGACAGGCCGTGCAGGTTGCACAGCGATCTCACCCGATCCTCGAGATAGGGGGACAGTTCCTCCACCACCAGCACGACCTCGAGTTCGCGGAGGGCGTCGACCGGCCAGGTGTCGGGGAGGGGGAAGACAGCTCCGGTGGACAGCAGGGTGACCCCGTCCTCGCCGCTGCTCTCCAACAGATCGGCGACGATGGCCGCGGGGGCACCCGACGCCAGCACACCGCGACGTCCCCGGCCTCTGTGCTCGACCAGCCCCGAGGCGCCGATCATCGAGCGGGCGGTGGTCAGGCGATCCGCTATCTCCTCCCTCATGCGGCGGGCGTTCCCGGGAGTGGGAAGAAATCTCCGGGGGTCGCGGACGAACGCCGGTGAGGATCGGGTGGTCAGTGGCCCGAATCGGACCGGGGCCGAGGTGTGGCACACCCGTGTGGTCGGGCGGAGGATCACCGGAAGCCGGCTGCGCTCGGACAGCTCGAACGCGAACCGGGTGGCGTCCAGGGCCTCCTGCGGGGTCCGGGGGTCCAGCATGGGTATGTGCAGGGCCTCCGCCAGATGCCGCTGGTCGGTCTCGTTGGGGCTGGTGTGCATCGAGGGGTCCCCGGCGCTGACGATGACCAGTCCCCCGACCGTCCCCACATAGGGAATCGTGCTCAGGGGATCCCCGGCGTACATGAGACCCAGGTGTTTCATGGCCACGATCGAACGGGTCCCGGCCAGGGATGCGGCGAAGGCCATCTCCAGGGCCACCTTCTCGTTCACCGAGTACTCGAAGGGGATTCCGAGGAGCGGAGCCAGTCGGGCGAACCCGTCGGTCACCTCCGTGGACGGGGTCCCCGGATAGCCACAGGCGAATCCGACACCGGCCTCGATCGCCCCGCGGACGATGGCCTCGTTGCCGAGCAGGAGTTCCGAATGGCCGGGATCGTCGACGAGAAGTGGATGATCGGGACTCACGTTCCTGCTTTCGGCCGGGGCCGGTTCGGTGGTTGCTGCCTACCGGCGGTCGGTGCTGTCGTCTGTGGCGGATTCCTGTCTGTCGCGGTGCCCCGGGGTCGATTCCGGAGCTGTGGACTGCACTTTAGTGCAGGTAGTCCGGCCGGGGCCGGGACGCGGCCATCGGATGATCGGGGTCAGGCGGCCCCGGCGACGGCCTCCTTGCGGTGACTGATGACCTGGGGGCGGCTCACACTCTTGAGCCCCTCGATCCCGAACTCGAGGCCGAATCCCGACTGCTTGGAGCCGCCGAAGGGCACCATGGGATGGATCACACCGTGCTGGTTGATCCACACCGTGCCGGCGTCGAGCCGGCGGGCGACGTCCTCGGCGCGCCCGGGGTCCGATGACCAGACCGAGGCGCCCAGTCCGACGGGGGAGGCGTTGGCCCGGGCGACGGCGTCGTCGAGGAGCTGGTAGCGGAGGATCGGCAGGACCGGCCCGAACTGCTCCTCGGTGACCAGGGGGGCGTCCTCGTCGATGTCGGCGACCAGGGTCACCGGGTAGAACAGCCCCGGACCATCCAGGGGCCGACCTCCCCTGACGATCCGGGCCCCGCGGGCCCGGGCGTCGTCCACCAGGGACACGACCTTGTCGAACTGGGGTCGGTTCTGCACCGGACCCAGCAGGTTCCCCTCCTCGAGGCCGTTTCCCATCGGGATCCCCTCGGCCACGGCGTCGAGGGCGGCCACCACGTCCTCGTAGATGTCGTCGTGCACGTAGAGCCTCTTGGCGCAGGCGCAGGTCTGACCCATGTTGATGAACGCACCCCAGAACAGGTCCATGGCGATGGCCTCGGGGTCGACATCGGGGAGCACGATGGCGGCGTCGTTGCCGCCGAGCTCGAGAGTCAGACGGCACAGGTTCGGAGCCGAGGCGGCCATGATCTCCCTGCCGGTGGGCACCGAACCCGTGAACATGATCTTGGCCACCTCCGGTGAGGTGACGATGCGACGCCCGACCTCGCCGTCGCCGCTGACGGCGTTGACGACCCCCGGTGGGAGCACCGTGTTCATCAGGCGAACCACCTCGAGGGTGGCCATGGGGGTGAACTCCGAGGGCTTGATCACCACCGTGTTGCCCATGCGCAACGAGGGCACGATCTGCCAGATCGCGATCAGCACCGGCCAGTTCCACGGGGCGATGGCCCCGATCAC
>DRKF01000545.1 GCA_011051915.1 Acidimicrobiales bacterium
GCAACAGCACAGTAGCGGTGCTCTGTGACAGTGGCGCTGTTCGGCGGCGGGAGCAAACTGCCTCCGTTCTTGTGAACTGCGACCGGACCGGCACCCCGCCACTCTCGAGCCGTTCGACGAGTGCTCCCGGTGGTGAGGGATGGCGGCCGCCGGTCAGGGCCCGAGCAGGGAGGCCGGTATCACGGCTATGCCGTCGTCGCGCCGGTAGGCGTGGCCCCCGGTGGTGACGATGACCATGTCGAGAAGGTCATCCCCGAGCTCCTGATGCAGCCAGCGGAGGTGCTTGCCGTCGGTCGCATCGGGTGTTCGGGTCAGCTTCACCTCGAGGGCCAGGACCTTGCCGTCCCGGCGTTCGATGATGAAGTCGATCTCCCTTTGCCCGGCTCGGGTTCGGAAGTGATGGACCCGGGCTTCGGCGGCCTGGGCGTAGACCCTCAGGTTGAGGGCCATCAGGGACTCGAACAGTGGGCCGGCGAGCAGGCCCCGACGTTCGGACGGCTGGTGGGGCACATCGGGGTCGACCAGAGCCTCGGCGCTGAGGCCCCGCAGAGCCACGGCCAGGGCGGGGTCGGCCATGTGGTGGCGGGCCGACTTCACCAGGCGCCGCAGTTCGTTCCTGGAGGGCAGCCAGGCCGGAAGTGGATCGATGATCCAGATCCTCTCGAGGACGTCGGTGTAGGGCCTTGTCGCCGAGCGCGAGGGCTTGTCACCCTCGTTGCTCGTGGCGGCATCCCGGATGGACTCGAGGCTGGCGTCGGTGGAGGTGGCAGCGGCGTAGGCCCGCATCCATCGCCTCAGCCCGGCTGGGTTCCGAACCGTGTACCCGGCCTCGCGTATCTCGCTGTCGACGATGCGATCCACATAGCCATCGATGAGGCTCCGCTGGGCGGTGGGAGAGGCGGATCGCATTCCGGGAAACCCACCGGTGACGATCTCGGCAACGTAGTCCCCGAGGGCCATGTCGGTGGAGCCGGAGATGTCGACCCGTTCTCCGGAGAGCAGCGCCGACAGACTCACGCCCGCCTGGCCGGTCGGAGGCCACCTCTCGGCCAGGGTCATCGGCCTCATGCGAAGGGTGACGATTCTTCCTGCGCCCGAATGGGTCGAGGGTGTGCGGGGCGACGCCGATCCGGTGAGCAGGAAGCGCCCGGGGCGGTTGTCCTCGTCCACGGCCCGCTTGACGAGATCCCAGACCGGCGGGTGACGCTGCCACTCGTCGATCAGTACCGGTTCTGGGGCCTGGAGGATTCGATTCGGATCGGCCGTGAGGAGTTCGAGGTGTTCGGGATCGTCCAGGCGGAAGACACTTGCGGACCGCTGCAACGCGGTGCTGGTCTTGCCGACGCCCTTGGCGCCCTCGATGCTGATGGCGGGCAGAACGGGCAGGAGCTCGTCGAGTTGATGATCTACAACACGCCTCTGATAGCCGGACACACTCCTACCATACAGATTGCCACTATCAAAAGATACAGTTCGCCAAGTTCTAAAAGTACAATTTGCCCACACCAAAAGATACAATCTGCCAGATCCTGGTGTGCCTCACGGGGCGAACCCATGATTCGAAGGGCAAGCCGAAGGTCGTGAGTTCAGTCCAAGCCGGCCAGAAGGAGCACTCTTCGCCCGCCAGGTGGAGGTACCGAGCCCCACACACCGGGGGACGGCTGACCCGAACTGACCCGCCCCGAACCGAAGTTCTTACCAAAGGCTGAACAGACCCCCGATCCGGGAACGGACCGCCCCCGGGGGTCGCTCGTGTCTGCAGTGGTGGGAGCGCCTGCTCCCCGCGACACGAGGAGATTCCCGATGCGATTGACCCATGGACTGGCAGCAGCCGCCGCCATACCGGTGCTCTTGGCCGCCTGCGGCGACAGTGCCACCGACACGACCCCCGCCCAGAGCTCCGACGACTCCGCCATGGTGGACGAGTCGACGCCGTCCAGCGAGGCCATGGCCGACGAGTCCGGCGACGACGCCATGACCGACGACGCCATGGCCGAGGGTGAGGGAGACGACGCCATGACCGACGACTCCATGAGCGACGGCGAGGGCGACGCCATGGCCGAGGGCGACGCCATGGGCGACGAGATGTCCACGGTCACCTTCAAGGTCACGATCTCCAACGTCTCGGCCTCGGCCCCGATCCACCGCTCCGGTGTGTTCGCGGTGCCCTCCGGTTCGGACGGCCCCGGGCCCCTGCTGCCGGGGAGCTCCTATGAGGCCACCATCTACGCCAACCCCGGCGAGAGCCTCAGCTTCGCCACCATGTTCGTGCAGTCCAACGACTGGTTCGTGGCCCCCGGCATGGCCGGTATTCCCCTCTACGACGCCGACGGCAACCCCGTCAGCGGTGAGATCTCCGACATGCTCTACGTGTGGGACGCCGGCACCGAGGCCGACCAGCCCGTGGGCCAGGGCGCCGATCAGGCCCCCCGCCAGGCCGGTCCCGACACCGGCGCCGACGACCCCGACAACACCGTCCGCATGGTGGATGGGTACACCGCCTCGGAGTTCGTCTCGGTGACCCTCACCCCCGGCATGGCCGGTGAGTTCACCCTGACCATCACCAACATCAGCGACAACTCCATGCAGTCCACCCCCTTCGCTCCCGGCGTGTGGGCGGTGCACGAGGGCGAGAACCCGCTGTTCATCCCCGGCATGCCCGATCCCGGCAACGGGCTGGAGGCCCTGGCCGAGGACGGCGACCCCTCCGCCCTGGCCGCCTGGCTGGAGGACAACTCGGGACTCCCGACCCCCCTGGCCCCCGTGGTCTACGTGTGGGGCGACCAGGGCAACCCCCTGTTCACCGAGGGTGAGCCCGCCGGTGACACCGGCCTGGAGAACCTGGCCGAGGACGGCGACCCCTCGGTGCTGGCCGCCACGGTCGAGGGTGACGTCCAGGCGGTGCCTATCGACGGCACCGATCCCGGCCCGGCCTTCCCCGGCAGCGGGTACGAGTTCGAGGTCGAGGTCCCCGAGGGCCACACCCTGAGCTTCGCCACCATGTTCGTGCAGTCCAACGACTGGTTCCTCTCACCGGGTGAGGACGGCATCGCCGTGTTCGACTCCGACGGGAAGCCGATCAGCGGTGACGTGACCGACCAGGTGTTCCTGTGGGACGCCGGCACCGAGGAGGATCAGGTCCCCGGATTCGGTCCCGACCAGGCTCCCCGCCAGTCCGCCCCCGACACCGGTAACCCCGACCCCGACAACGAGGTCAGAGAGGTCGGAGCGGCCGAGGGGATCATCGAGGTGACGATCACCCCTGTCGGCTGACCACCGGCGCCCTGCGGGGATACGGCTCTGAACCGGGATGCGGACCCCTCCTACCGCATCCCGGTTCCGTGTTTTTCGGCCCGGTTGCGGGGTAGCGGAGACGCAGAGATGCAGAGACGCAGAGACGCGGGAATGCGGGGGTTGCCGGTTGGGGGAGAGGCCGCCGATCGAACCGCCCTACAGCACCCCGGCGGTTCGCAGGGCGGCGTCGACGGCGGCGGGATCGAAGCCCACGATCACCTCGTCGCCCACGGTCATGACCGGGGTGGTACGCAGGTGGCGGGACTCGAGGAACTCCGCCGCCTCCTCGTCCATCATCGGGTCCCTGAGGGTGAAGCTGACCCCCAGTTCCCCCAGGTGCCGCTTGAGCTGATCGCACGGAGGGCAGAACACCGTGGAGTACACCGTCACGGGGGTTTCGCTCACAGCTTCCCCTGGGCCTTCTGCTCGCGGTACTTGGCCTTGGCCGCCATCCAGTTGTCGTAGGCCTCACCCTCCAGGAAGGGCCGTTCCTCGGTGAAGATGAGGTCCTTCCAGGTGGTGTCGGGCCCCCACTCGTAGGGGGCGACCACGGTGGTGCGGGGTTCGCCGGCCGTCTCCAGCAGGCCCAGACCCAGCTCCAGGATCTCGTGCTGCATGTCCACGTCGTAGGGCTTGCCGCACGGGTTCCCCAGCGGGAAGTCGACGAACACGTGACGGGCCACCCCGCAGTGCTCGACGATGTCGCGGGCGGTGCCGAACACCACGGTGGGGATGCCGTTGGCCTCCAGGTGACGGGCGACCAGACTCACGGTCTGGTGGCACACCGGTCATATGGGTGTGAGCACCGCCACGTCGACCCCGTCCTCCCGGCAGCGCTTCAGCACCTCGGGGGCGTCGACCTCGCGGGTCTTGCGCTGGCTGTACGCCGTGTACACCCCGTGGGTGCGCTCGGCCACGGCCCCGATGCGACCCCGCTCGACCAGCTCGTGCAGCCGGGTGATGGGGAAGTAGGAGTTGACGTCGTCGAGGTTGGTGGTGTGCTGGTCGTAGTGCTCCTGGCGGGAGAACAGCTCCGAAACCGGCGTGTCGGCGGGAATCGAGTACACGTTGCCCATGAGCATCTCGTGGCTGCGGTCGCGGCCCCCCTCGGGGGACTGCACGGCGATGTCGCTGGTGGACACCAACGCCACCGTGCACTCCGAGAGCGGCCTGGACAGCGGGGCGAAGGGCACGTCGGGGAAGTGGGCCCACTGATAGGGCTTCTCGTACCCCTGGGACAGGTAGTACTCCCGGGTGCGGTCGATGTAGCGGACGTGGGTCATGTCAGGTCCCCCCTGCTCGATTGTCCCCGTCACCACGATCGTAACCCCCACCGGCTCCGAGCCCCCAGCCCGGCCCGGCGGGAGGGGAACTACCGGCGGGAGGACTCCAGGCCC